>NZ_JBFRIY010000018.1:0-177107 GCF_041468565.1 Shewanella sp. 10N.286.54.B9 | reverse complement strand
ACTTGAGCCTTGAACATAGCTTTGTAATTGAGCTTGTTTCGCCATATAGCGCAAGTCTTTGAGCTGTCGTATAACTAAGGCCGCATCTGGTTATCGAGCATATAATGCATATAAATAGATAGAATACGTAATACAGTGGCGATTCAACGCTAGAACTTGCCTCTATTATCTATGCGAAACAGGTATTGATTGCTAATTGCCCGAGTATTTGTTGGTTCATTAGCGCCACCTGATTGGCTTTTCGATAACGCCACTAACTCTGCAAACAAGTAAGGCATACAATAGCTAAGGTGATACTGTTTTATTGACTGCCGACATCAAGGCAACCAACTGATAACTGTGTAAAATCTACTTTTAGAACCAATGCCGATAATGTCACTTATCGGCATTAAGCTATATGGAATGATTACTGATTAGTTGATATTCAAACCGGTGTTTACTCAATACCATGCAGGTTATCTAAGGGCTTGTTTTGGCCACTTTGGTGTCGCTCAATTTGCGTGGTATGCAGATATTGAGATGTGGTATCGATACTTTCATGGCCTGCGTCAGCTTGCACATGAGACAGCGGCCGACCATGAATATTGATGTCATGAGTGATCCCTGTATGGCGAATATTGTGGATACTTAGCTGTCTCATTTGCGCCCCATCTTCAACAAAGCCGTCATTTTCGGCGCTAATCGCTGCAAGTACGATGATTTTATCGACTTCTTCTCTTATCTGGCGGATGCCGAGATTAGCATTGATACTGCCGACTTCCCTGCCTCGCCCTGCAGCTTTTTGCCTAATGATGAGTGGATGCTGTTCATTTGATTTGGGATAATCTGCTAAACCTAAGTAATGCCTGTACTCCACTAATGCTTCAAGCAATGCATTTGACATAGAAACTGTGCGACGCTTGCCGCCTTTACTTGATGGAATATGAAAACTCCAAATTCCAGTTTGTGGATTGCGTTTAAATTGTGCCATTACTGGCGAGTACCCTGCTCTTGCTGCAACTTCAGATACGCGTAAATAGCAGGAATAAATAAGTTTAATTAAGAACAAACTACGTTGATGGGTTTCGGGTTGCTCTTTAGCCAACCTGGCCACAGTGGATATAACGTAAGACCATTGCAACTCGGTAAAAGCAAGCTGATTCTCCCCGTCATTGTCTAGGCGATATTTTTTGCTAGAAGCAAATCGACTTTTATTGAGCCACATCTGCGCTGGGTTTTTCTCTACATAATCTTCACTCATTAAATAGGCATAAAAAGAAGATAGGATTGCAACTTTGGTTTTTAAGGCGCTATCACTTAATACATAAGGTTGGAGTTTATCTGCAACCTTCTTACCGCGAAACGGCAACCATTGTGGATTTGGCGTTCGCAGTGTACTGCCCTTCTCTGCTTTGAACTGCGCCACATTATAAAAGCCAATGAGGTTTTCTGGCGGAGCTTGACAATATTCTACATATTTTCCAATCTCTTTGCGGCCAACCTTAAGCAGATCTTGCTCTGCAACGTCAAAACACCAATGTAGAAAAGTGGTTAGCTCGCTGCGGTATGCTTTATAGTTATTTTCACTGTACTTTTGTTCTGCTAGCCAGTCACTGGCATGCTCAAATACAACACTGGCGTCATCTATTCCGCTTAAAGAGAGTTGAGTAATACGTTGATTAACTATTGGATTACCATTCTCAAGGTGCTCAATAGAATCGAAGAGTGGCATTACAATTGGAAGTTGCATCGACAAGTCGCTTGGAAAACTAATTAATCGCTCTATATTAATCAGTAAGATGATTCTTGAGTAGTGCTGTTCTCTATAAAAGCTATTTTTCTTTATTTAGGTGTTGGTAACCATAATTTTAGATGAGCATTGGCTGTTACATTCACTAGAACAAGATTTACTGCAGTTTATACGTTTTTCACAACACCAGAGGCAAAGTTGCCAAACAGTATTTTTTGATTCTGAATCTAGGCACTTAAAGTCAGCAGCACATAGATGACCTTGTTGAATGAGTTGCGCGATTTTCTCTTGTGGGATACTAATATTGAGGTATTTGTTGCTAGCTTCCATGGCTTTCTACCGATATGACATTTACTGTAAAACCAATATACCTAAATGAGAATTATTATCAATAAGATTGTTTTAATAGTTGGACCTATGCCAAGTTTTTACGATAACTTGGGTATCAACTGCATTGAAACTTTGGTTATAAACGTTGATAAATAAAGCACATTGAAGTCATATAGATGACTTTTTATCGATTATTTAGCTTTCTCACTGTCAGCTAAAAACTCAAAAACAGCAAATTTTTCGACACCATTGTCTTCAAAACTGACAATCGCTTGCCATACCATGTAATCACTACTGCAAGAACCGTAGATAAGCGGTGCTTGATAGCTGTTTTCAGCCATTTCAGTTAAATTCACCGGGATAATGCCCATAAACATATCTCTGCCTTCTATACGCACTTTCACGTTTTCAACAGATTTAGAACTGCTCAAACTTAGGGTAAGTGGCTTTTCACTCGGGGTGTTCCAAGGAGATATGCTTAAGGCTAGGTCAGTGTCACCTACTGATTTTGTGCATGCGCCAATTTGAAAATTACATAAACCGGGATCTGCATCAAACGAGGTTGCTTTATTGTTGCTATTTGGCTCACAAGCAGCAACGAACATCATAAGTGAAAACGTATATAAAACTCTCAATACTACTGATTTGTGAGTATCTTGCACAATAAATAACCTTTTAACTAAATCTGTTAACATTCTATGGAGTAGCTTGATCTAGATCAACTTTTCTATAGCCCTAATTCCTATCTTTTTTGACATAGCTCAAGTATCATTGCATTGCTTAGCGTTTACTTCATTAAATGCTAGGCTACACATTGACACGTGTGGCTTTTTCCTTGTAGGAAAGCGCTATTTTGTGTCATTTTGCCGGGTAGAGTTTAACTCTACTTAATAATAAGTATAAGTAATAAGCAGTGGAAGCAATATGATGAACCATTCCCAGCCTCAAGGCGCTGATTACAACTACACTATTGTCCGTCAATTCGCCCTAACAACTGTGTTATGGGGAATTGTTGGAATGTCAGTAGGTGTATTGATCGCAGCCCAGTTAATCTGGCCGCAACTAAACTTTGAAACTCCATGGTTAACGTATAGTCGTCTTAGACCTCTACATACGAACGCCGTGATTTTCGCGTTTGGTACTTCAGCCCTTTTTGCCACATCCTATTATATCGTTCAACGCACCTGTCAAACCAAACTATTTGCGCCTAAATTGGCTGCGTTTACGTTTTGGGGTTGGCAAGCCATTATTCTATCAGCAGCAATAAGTCTGCCTCTTGGTTTCACAAGTGGTAAGGAATATGCTGAGTTAGAATGGCCAATTGATATCGCAATTACCATAGTATGGGTTGCGTATGCAGTGGTGTTCTTCGGTACCATCGTTAAACGGACAACTTCTCACATTTATGTGGCGAACTGGTTCTTTGGTGCCTTCATTATCACCGTAGCAGTATTGCACATAGTTAACTCTATGGCTGTACCGCTAACACTGACCAAGTCGTACTCCCTTTATAGTGGTGCTGTCGATGCAATGGTTCAGTGGTGGTACGGCCATAACGCGGTTGGTTTCTTACTGACAGCGGGTTTCTTGGGTATGATGTACTACTTCGTACCGAAGCAAGCGGGTCGCCCTGTTTATTCGTACCGTTTATCTATTGTTCACTTCTGGGCATTGATTGCTTTGTACATCTGGGCTGGTCCTCACCACCTACATTACACTGCACTTCCTGATTGGACTCAATCACTTGGTATGGTGATGTCGCTGATTCTATTCGCTCCTTCTTGGGGTGGTATGATTAACGGTATCATGACGTTATCAGGTGCTTGGCACAAACTTCGTACAGACCCTATTCTGCGTTTCCTTGTTGTTTCATTGTCTTTCTACGGTATGTCTACCTTTGAAGGTCCAATGATGGCAATTAAGACCGTTAACGCACTCTCTCATTACACTGACTGGACTGTTGGACACGTTCACTCTGGTGCTTTGGGTTGGGTTGCTATGGTTTCTATCGGTTCTCTATATCACTTGATACCGGTTCTGTTTAACCATGGTCGCATGTACAGCACAAACTTAATTAACGTTCATTTCTGGTTGGCAACAATTGGTACTGTTCTTTATATCGTTTCAATGTGGATCTCTGGTGTAATGCAAGGTCTGATGTGGCGCGCAGTTAACTCTGACGGTACATTGACTTATAGCTTCGTTGAAAGCTTAGAAGCTTCTTACCCATTCTACTTTGTTCGTTTCTTAGGTGGTGTTTTCTTCCTGACAGGTATGTTCTTAATGGCATACAACGTGTTCCGTACTGTTAAGGCCCCTAAAGATTCTTTGCCAGCAATTGCTGATGCAAAAGCAGCTTAAGGAGTAGATTCGATGAAATTTAATCATGAGTTAGTTGAGAAAAACATCGGTCTATTAGGGATATTTACTGTAATCGCAATCAGCTTTGGTAGCTTGGTTGAGATCACTCCCCTACTTTTCCAAAAAGACACGACTGAGCCGCTAGAAGGTCAGATCCCTTACACTGCTTTGCAGATTGAAGGTCGTGATATCTATGTTCGTGAAGGTTGTTATAACTGTCACAGCCAGATGATCCGTCCTTTACGTGCAGAAACAGAACGCTACGGGCATTACTCTGTAGCTGGTGAATCTGTATGGGATCACCCATTCCAGTGGGGTTCTAAGCGTACAGGTCCTGATTTAGCACGTGTTGGTGGTCGTTACAGTGATAAATGGCATGAGGTGCATTTAATTGACCCTCGCGCCGTAGTACCACAGTCTAATATGCCTGGTTTCCCATGGTTGGCAGAAAACAAGCTTGATGGCGAGTTAACTGGCAAGAAAATGGATATCTTACGCAATCTTCATCCTACACATAAGCTGTATACCGATGAAGAAATTGCTGGTGCAAAAGACGCTGTGAAAGATAAGACGGAAATGGAAGCATTGATCGCTTATCTTCAATCACTTGGCCACGCGCTTAAATAAGGAGGCAAATTATGGATTACGGCACATTACGAGGAATTATAACCATCGTAGTAATGGTGACCTTCATCGGTATATTTGCTTGGGCATATAGCTCGAGTCGCAAAAAGCAATTCGACGATGCAGCTAATCTTGTTTTCTCTGATGAAGAGCAAAGCCCAGTTGCGAATAACTCAGGAGAGCCAAAGTAATGACAAACTTCTGGAGTATATGGATTATCGTACTCTCGTCTGTGGTAATCATTGGTTGTATTGTTCTACTACGTGCATGTTCTAAGAACGACACGGGCGTAGAAGAAGGCGAATCAATGGGCCATAGCTTCGACGGTATTGAAGAATTGAATAACCCACTGCCAAAGTGGTGGAGTTATATGTTCTACATTACTATCGTATTTAGTGTCATCTATCTTGCACTTTATCCAGGTATGGGTAGCTTTAAGGGCCTATTAGGTTGGACAAGTTCGAACCAAAGCGTTCGTACACTTGAAGAATCTAAAACAGCTGTTCAAGATGCTTTAAAAGAAGGTCGTTGGGTTCAGTATGACCAAGAGGTCATCCATGCTGACGAAAAGTTTGGTCCTATCTTTAAAGCATACGCTGATACGCCATTGGAAGAGTTAGTTAATAACAAAGAAGCACTGAAAGTTGGTGGTCGTTTGTTCTTACAGAACTGTGCAATGTGTCATGGTAGTGATGCTCGCGGTAGCAAGGGCTTCCCTAACCTCACCGATGGTGCTTGGTTATATGGCGGTGAACTAGAAACGATTAAGACATCCATTATGAATGGTCGTCACGGTATGATGCCGCCTAAAGGTGGTCTACCAATCGAAGATAGTGAATTACCAGGTCTAGCTGAATACGTTGTTAAGTTGTCTGGCCGTGAACATGACGCTGCACTAGCCGCTCAAGGTCAAGGTTCATTCATGAAGGGCTGTTTTGCTTGTCATGGTATGGACGGTACAGGTAACAAATTCATGGGCGCACCTAACTTAACTGACAATGCGTGGCTATATGGCGGAAGCCGTGGCGCGATTCAACAGTCGATTAAGAATGGTCGCAGTGGCGTAATGCCTGCATGGAAAGATGTATTAGGTGAAGAGAAAGTTCACGTAATCTCAGCATACGTTTATAGCTTGTCAAACAAGTAGTTACACTAGTGTAACAATAAACGAAATATTAAGGCCTCGTCTCTCACGAGGCCTTTTTTTTAAGTGCTAAATCACAGTTTTAACTGTAAAATACTGAATCTAAAAACATCATTCTCTGTAAATAATAGGTGTAAAAAATGGCAACTCCTCAACCCTGGTATAAACAATTCTGGCCTTGGTTTTTAATCATTCTTCCTCTTTGTGCAGTCGTTGCGAGCGTTAACTTGTTATACCTTGCCATTTCCAACAAAGATTCATTAGTGTCAGAGGATTACTATAAAGAAGGTAAAGGCATTAATATGGACCTACGAAAAATCAAACATGCTAAGCAATTAGGGATGAACTATCTGCTTGAGTTTGATGATGAATACGTAGAACTGTCCCAGCAAGGTGGCGAGAATTATCAAGCCGCACTTAGTGTTGGCTTTTTTCACCCTACAATGGCTGAAAAAGATTTTAATGAGATAGTGACAGCAGATGCAAATGGTGTCTACCGCATTGAAATAGCCCAGCCAATTTCAGGGCCTTGGGAAGTACGTATTGAAGGTTTCGATCAGACTTGGCGCATTCAGCAGCGCGTCACTTTAGTAGACGACCAGCAGTACTGGCTAAACTAATAACCTATCAAAACAATTCGAATAATTAGTATGAACCCAAATCTATGAGCCAGAGCAGTTGCTATCATTGCAGTGAACCCGTACTCACCGGTACTCAGTTTACCACGCAGATCCAAAATCTAGAGCAACCCATGTGTTGTCCGGGTTGCCAAGCTGTATCACAAGCGATTATCGATGCGGGTTTAACTAATTATTATAAGTTTCGTACCGAGCCTGGTAGCAAGCAAACTGCGTTAGTTCCTGAAGAATTGGCCAGTGTTAGTGCCTATGATCTGCCTGAAGTACAACAAGACTTTATTCAACATCGAGATGACCTCAATGAGGTGTCTCTGACTATCGATGGCATTACTTGCGCAGCCTGCGCTTGGTTAATTGAGCACCAAGTTAAGAAGCTCAGTGGCGTAGTTAGTGTACAAGTTAATTCTACCACTCAGCGAGCACTCATTGCATGGCAAGCCGATCAGGTTAAGTTGAGTGAAATACTCAATAAAATTGGCGCTATTGGCTATCAAGCCGCCCCTTTCCAGATCGATGAGCAAGAAACAAAGAGCAAAAAAGACAGTCGCCAGTTTTTAGTCCGTCTAGGCTTAGCGGGTTTTGCAACCATGCAAGTGATGATGTTTGCCCTCGCCCTCTACTCTGGTTACTTTACCGATTTAGATACCGAATATAGAGACTATTTCCGTTGGGTGAGCATGCTTTTTGCTGCCCCAGTGGTATTTTACTCAGCGCAACCGTTCTACTTTAGCGCCATAAGGTCCTTGTTAATGGGTCGATTGAATATGGACGTTTCGGTTAGTATCGCTATATGCGGCGCCTATATTGCCAGTTGTATTGAAACCATTAATGGCACGGGCGAGGTCTATTTCGAATCTGTTTCAATGTTTACCTTCTTTTTATTGCTTGGGCGCTTCTTTGAACAAAATGCACGTCAAAAAGCCTCAGTCAGCTCAAGTAACTTACATAAATTGGTGCCGTTAACCGCTCATTTAAAAACTGAAAACAGTATCGAAGAAGTCCCGGCTAAAAGACTCATCATTGGCGATGCTATTCTAGTGAAACCCGGTGATGTCATTGCTGCCGACGGCATTATTATTGAAGGAAAATCATCGATAAACGAAGCCATGTTAACCGGTGAACAAATGCCTGTGGCTAAGTCTATTAAATCACAAGTGTTTGCTGGCACAATCAATATAGAACAACCCATTACAGTGAAAGTCACCGCATTAGGGCAAGATCAACTTGTTGCGGAGATAATTAGGCTGCAAGAGATCGCTTCAAATAGTAAACCCAAAATTGCCCTTTATGCTGATAGATTTTCTAATTACTTCACTGCAGCAATTTTATTGATTGCAACAGCCACTTATATATTTTGGTATTTTTATTCCCCAGAAGATGCTTTTTGGGTAACACTCTCGGTGTTAGTCGCTACCTGCCCTTGTGCTTTAGCGCTAGCCACCCCTACCGCGGTTACTTGCGGCACTGCGATTTTAACAAAACTTGGTATTATTACCCGCAAAGCTGGGGTTTTTGAGAAGCTTCCTAAGCTCAACCACATAGTATTTGATAAAACTGGCACACTCACTTTGGGCTCGTTATCTATCACAGATATTCAGATGGTCGCAACCGGTCAAGAGAGTGTGGCTAAAGAGAAACTAATGCAATATGCAGCTGCGCTTGAAGCCAGTTCATTACACCCTATCGCACGAGCTTTTCAGCCATATTCAAATCAAACAATCAAAGTTTTAGATAAACAAAGCTTTGTCGGTAACGGGTTGCAAGGTGTTATTGATGGTCATTTAGTAAAAATCGGTAGCCAGTCATTTATCAATGGTAGCAATGAAGTCGAGCAAGAGGTCATTGTTTGGTTAAGCATAGATAATGTTGTTCAAGCGAAGATAACACTTGCAGATGAAATTAGGCCCGATACCACGCAAGCCGTTACCGCGCTTAAAGCGTTAGGCTGTAATATGAGTATTGCAAGTGGCGATAACTCAGGCGAAGTAGCAACCCTAGCCAAACGACTCGGTATTGAAAACTGGCATAAAGGTCTATTGCCCGAAGACAAACTGGCACTAATTCAGACCTTGCAAAAAAACCAACAAGTGGCGATGTTTGGTGATGGCATTAATGATGCTCCGGTGCTTGCAGGTGCCAACCTTTCAGTTGCTATGGGAAGCGGCGCTGCTATCAGTAAAAATAGCGCTGATATCATTCTACTTGGTGATAATCTTTCACGTTTCTCTGATGCCGTTAAAGTTGCTAAGAAAACCGGACTCATCATCAAACAGAATTTATTCTGGGCGCTAGCTTATAACCTGTTTATAATTCCCCTTGCTGTTAGTGGTCATGTTGCTCCTTATATTGCTGCTATTGGTATGTCTGCCAGTTCACTCATCGTCGTAAGCAATAGCTTAAGACTACTCAAGGTACGTGTATGAGCATTATTTATGTCTTGATCCCCATCGCCATGTTATTTGTGCTCGTTGCAGTAGGGATTTTCTTTTGGGCCGTTCGTTCTGATCAATTTGATGACCTAGAAAAGCAAAGTGTCTCTATTTTATTTGAAGATGATAACACCCAAGGTGACTCCGCAAAGTCATCAGATAAGCCGACAATAACGCCCCGTAAAGATAACGGGAATAACACACCGAGTGAATGATTACAGCTTAGTCGGTGCTTTCCTTGTAGGTATTATGGGAGCTGGCCATTGCATTGGTATGTGTGGCGGCCTGGTGGGCGCATTGTCAGCAAACATCCCGCAAAAAAGTGGCAGCAATACGCTCGTAAACCAACTCGGTTACCTTTTTAGCTATAACAGTGGTCGTATCATCAGTTATGCCTCTGCAGGTGCACTTGTTGGTCTTAGCACAAATGCTTTAGGGTTGCTTTTTGACGTTGACCTATACTTATTAGTGTTACGGATTATTGCCGGAATAATGATGATTATTACCGGACTTTATATCGCACAAATTTGGTCCGGTGTTGTACAGATAGAGCGTTTAGGTAAAGGCCTTTGGAAATTAGTATCTCCCATTGCTAACCGCTTTATCCCCATTAAGAGCAAACCTCATGCTTTTATAGCTGGCGGATTGTGGGGTTGGTTACCCTGTGGATTAGTCTACAGCATGCTGACTTGGGCCGTTGCAGCGGGTAATGCCCTAGACGGCGCATTAATTATGGCGGCATTTGGTTTGGGTACACTTCCAGCACTGCTTAGTGCCGGTGTTGCTGCAAGTACTTTTAGTCGTTGGGTGCAAAAAAGTGCGGTAAAAAAAGTAAGTGGTATGCTGCTTATCGGCTTTGGATTACAAACCTTATATGTGGCTATTGGGCAGCTAAACTAGCCCCAATTATCAAATTAGTTTAACATAGCAAGTGAATACAGAACTGAGATAGATAATGAGCGTAGATAACAACAAAAATCGTCGTCAAATGGCATCAGGCTGTGCGATTCATTGTCATGATTGCAGCATGGGTACCTTGTGTATCCCTTTCACGCTGAATGCTAATGAATTAGATCAATTAGACGAAATAATTGAACGTAAAAAACCTATTCAAAAAGGCGAGGCAATTTTTAAGTCTGGTGACCAGCTTAAATCCCTTTTTGCCATCCGCTCTGGCACTATCAAAAGCTATACCATCACTGAACAAGGCGATGAGCAAATTACTGGTTTTCATTTAGCTGGTGATGTAATAGGATTTGACGGAATTCATTCACAATTCCATCAAAGCTTTGCACAAGCTTTAGAAACGTCTATGGTTTGCGAAATCCCCTACACAACACTTGATGATCTTACTGGCAAAATGCCAAAACTAAGACAACAAGTGATGCGCTTGATGAGTAACGAGATCCAAAGCGATCAAGAAATGATTTTGCTATTAAGTAAGAAAAATGCTGAAGAGAGATTGGCGGCATTTATTAGCAATCTTGCAAAGCGTTTTGGCAGCCGAGGATTTTCACCAAGAGAATTTCGTTTGACCATGACGCGTGGTGATATCGGCAATTACCTCGGCCTTACCGTTGAAACTATTAGTCGTTTATTAGGTCGCTTCCAGAAAGCCGAACTGATTGAAGTTAAAGGTAAATACATTACCATTCTCGACATAGATGCTTTGAGTAATTTAGCAGGAAACAGTAATATCGCTCGATAATGAATATCGACAATTCAATTGATCTAAAACAATGAATATCCATCAATTTGGCGCAAGATGGTAATACAACATTAGATAAGGATAAAGTTATGATGGACTATCAAAAACTCCTTGTTGTGGTTGACCCAACCACAGATAAACAAGCCGCATTAGCACGTGCTGTTAAGCTCGCTTCTGCAAACAATGCGAGTATTACCGTCTTTTTATCTATCTTCGATTTCTCTTATGAAATGACTTCAATCTTGTCAGGCCAAGAGCGTGAAGCCATGCGCGAAGGCGTGGTAGCCCAGCGTAAAGCTTGGTTAGACGACATAGTTGAACCGTTTAAGACTGATAACGTTGCAATTGAAACTGAAGTTGTCTGGCACAATCGACCTTTCGAGAGCATCATCAAGCACGCTATTAGTGGCCAATATGATGTTATCGTTAAAGGAACTCATGAACACGATAAACTCAAATCAGTGATATTCACGCCTACCGATTGGCACCTTTTAAGAAAAGCACCAGTACCTGTATTGCTGGTCAAAGACCATGACTGGCCCGTTGCCGGAAAAATAGTCTGTGCGATTAATGTAAGCTCTGAAGATGAAACCAATCAATCTCTTAACGTTAAAATAATTAACCATGCTAAGAAGCTAGCTAAACAATTTGACGCCCAGGTCCATCTTGTAAATGGCTACCCTGGCACTCCAGTTAACCTAGCAATCGAACTGCCAGACTTTGATTCACATTCTTACAGTGAAACAATTCGTAACCAGCATGAAGAACGTATTACCTACCTTGCCAATGCCTATGATATTTCTTCAGACTTCTGTCACGTAAGAGAAGGTTTGCCTGAAGATGTTATTCCAGAACTGGCTGAAAAACTCGACGCGGAACTGGTTATATTAGGTACTGTAGGTAGAACAGGAATTTCAGCGGCGTTAATCGGCAATACAGCTGAACATGTGATCGACAGCATCAACTGTGATCTACTCGCTGTTAAACCAGACGGCTATAAATCACCGCTTGATGAATCATAACCGCTAATAGACTTTACCCAGAGCTGATTAGCTGGAATAATACGCGCCCTGAACATTTGTGTACTAGGCGCGTTTTTTTATGTCCGAAGAATTAACACCAGAACAGATCACTCGAAGCAATAAACTGCAGAAGCGTTTGCGCTCTGAAGTTGGCAAAGCAATAGCCGATTACAACATGATCGAAGAAGGCGATCGTGTCATGTGCTGCTTATCCGGTGGTAAAGATAGTTACGCTATGCTCGACATTCTGGTTAACCTTCAGCAACGTGCTCCAATTAAGTTTGAGATAGTGGCCGTTAATCTCGACCAAAAACAACCAGGCTTTCCTGAAGAGATCTTACCTGCTTACCTGGATACGCTCGGCGTGGCTTATCATATCTTAGAAAAAGATACTTACTCGATCGTAAAAGACAAAATCCCTGAAGGTAAAACGACTTGCTCGTTATGCTCACGCCTACGCCGTGGCACTCTTTATGGTTTTGCTCAAAAAATTGGTGCGACTAAAATTGCCCTTGGCCACCATAGAGACGACATCATCGAAACCCTATTTTTGAACATGTTCTTTGCTGGTAAAATGAAAGCAATGCCGCCAAAGCTACTGTCTGACGATGGCGCCAACATGGTGATCCGCCCTCTTGCCTACAGTCGAGAGAAAGATATTGCAGAATATGCCCAATTAAAGCAGTTCCCAATTATCCCTTGTAATCTTTGTGGCTCGCAGGAAAACCTCAAGCGGGCTGCAGTAAAAGAGATGTTAATCCAGTGGGACCGCGATTTTCCTGGCCGTATTGAAACTATATTTACAGCCATGCAAAATACAGCTCCATCGCAAGGTGTTGATAGAGAAAAATTTGATTTCTTAGCATTAGAACGTAATGCTGATGCGCCTTTAAAAGGCGATGTGGCTGAGTCCGACCTACCCGCTTTTGACTTCGTCGATATCGCTAACAATGGCCATATCGATTTGGATAAAGCTGCCCGTATCGATGTAGTCAGTACTTATAGCCCGAACAGCTAAGCACATTTTATCCATGAAAAAGCCCTCTATGAAGAGGGCTTTTTGTTACTGCATCAGTTACTCATTCGCTGTCCAGGGGCTAATAACCTTAGGTGCCTGAGTAAACTCAATAGACTGTAACTGTTCAATGACATTCCTTGCTAGCCGATAAGTACCTTTTACCGGTATCTGTTTGCCATCTAAAGTGATGACAACATCAGTATCGAACTCTAGGTTAAGGCCCGCGATGTCTGATGCGAAGTACCGCATAGGAAACCCCTGCATCTGGTTTAATAGAGCATCCATCTCAGTCTGTATTTGCAATAACTCCGTTCTGTCATAAGCCATCTTCGTGGTTTTGGCTCTTACCTGCATCGCAATAGCACAAGAATTGGCATCGCCATCTACATTAAGGTTGACTAAAGCCCGATCAGATTTTAACTTCACATCGTAAGGTAAAAATATTCTTTGATCTTGGGTTATGGTGAGCGGGTATGACTCTTTCTCTGTAGTGATCGAGCCATCAATCACTTTGCAGTCATTTTTTTTAGAAACAGAAAAAGCGACTTCAACGAGTTGGTAATTACCTTTGTTAACTTGTTTTAAGCGTTGGTAGAAGCCTTGATACTCTAGTGAAATCGGTTCAGCGTGTACCGCAGAACAACTCAGGAACATAAGGCTAAGCAGCAGGTGTTTTTTCATTTTTTTCCACTAAATATGGTTGATTTTGACGTAACATTTCAAGCAACTCATCGATATAAGCTTCTTGTCTTTCTGAATAATTAACTAAGCCATAAACTAGTTTTTCAGCAGTAGGCACTTGGTTATCGGCGCGCATGTCTGCTCGAATTGACCTAAACACAGAATAAGCAGCGTTTGAGTTTAGGTTGCGCATATAAGAAGCGACTGAATCTTCAACAGTTTTGAACACGGCGACTTCATGTGATAGTCCAGTTGTACGTGATTGTGGCACCAATCCACAACCTTTTCTAAAGCACCACTGACCGAAGAAATTAAGCCCCTCTCTAGCAAAACGTGAACTGCCCCAACCCGTCTCATTTGCAGCTTGAATTAAGACCATCTGCTCAGGGACGACATCAACTCGAACCAGTAATTTATCAATGGTGTTACTATTAATACGCCTTGAGGTGTATTGATACTTTTCAGCAATTTGTTGTAAACGGAATTCGTCGGCATCAGTCAGATGTTTATCACTTTCTATCTGTGACTTTATACCAAGTAGAAACTCGCGTTCAGCCTCGATAACCGCATTCTGGTGTTTAACGGATGGGCGTAAAAAATCAAAAAAAGCATTCTTCTTTGCTTTAATGTCTTTTATTTCACTAAAATTTGGCACCTTGCTCTCTACCGCTGAGTTTTTAATCGCTTTACCTAATCTAGCATTTTCACTTTCTTGTGCAGGGATCAGTGTCAGCCTAACAAGTAAAAAACCACCTATAACAACGCCAAAAGCGATGGTAAACAAACCCACTTTACCTGTCTTCACTGCGCATCCTCTTAATATACAAAATATATTTTGCCAAAATGTCTAATTTTGTATTATATGACAGCTAGAATCAGATTTCATCGCGTAAAATTCTGTTTAAGTCGTTATAATGTCGATAAGAAATAAAATACCTGGGTATTCAGGAAGGAGACCCTTATGAAGAACAATGCACTTAATCAATATCAACATGTTGTCGCCATTGGTGGCGGACATGGTTTAGGTCGCGTTCTCTCAACATTGTCATTTTTAGGCCCGAAATTAACAGGGATTGTCGCTACTACGGATAACGGCGGTTCTACGGGAAGACTGCGCGCGGAAAAAGACTGCATCGCGTGGGGTGATCTACGTAACTGCCTAACTCAGCTATCTAAAAAGCCATCAGTTGGCTCACTGATGTTTGAATACCGCTTTAATGGTGAAAGCGAGCTCAATGGCCATAATCTAGGTAATTTGATGCTAACTGCATTAGATGAGCTTTGCGTTAGACCGCTTGAAGCAATCAATTTAGTCCGCCAGTTTTTAAATATTGAAACTCGTTTAATCCCGATGTCAGAGGAGCCGACTCATCTTGTCGCCATGGAAGCGTGTGGACGCAGTGTCTTTGGCGAGATTAATGTCGATAAAATGCAAGATACCCCGATTGCTCTATCGCTTGACCCTTTAGTTCAAGCAACCTGCGAAGCTTGTGAAGCAATAAGGGAAGCTGACATTATCATTCTCGGGCCCGGTAGTTTTTTAACCAGCATTATGCCGCCTTTGCTGCTACCTAAAATAGCCAAGGCTCTGGCTGAGTCAAATGCTGAAGTGATATTAATCGATAATCTAACTGAAGAGCCGTCACCGATAGCTAACTGTGGTTTAGCGCAAAAACTTGACTGGTGTCATCAAGTGTTGGGCCTAAAGATAATCGATAAAGTATTGCGCCATGCGGATACACCATCACAAGACGGTTATATCAGCTACTACCCGTTAAGAAGTAGCCACCACCGTGGTTTACATGACAAAAGAGCCTTAGCTACCGCATTGGCTGAAATGATCCCTGACAAACTGACACAGCTAGAAGACGCATAAAAAAAGGACCCTTAGGGTCCTTTTTTACAGCCAAAATGCTTTATAGAACAGCTGCAATTGCCTTACAGATGATAGGCATATTGGTTTTTGTCATCCCAGCGACACTAATTCGCCCGGAGCCGACAATATAAACCCCAAACTCATTTTTCAATCGTGATACTTGATCTTTGTTTAATCCAGAGAAACTAAACATTCCATTTTGAGTAGAGATAAAATCAAAATCTTGATTTACGCCACTGTCTTTTAAAGATTGAACAAATAAAGCCCGCATCTCTGCGATACGCTCTCTCATCTCTTGCAACTCTTGCTGCCACATCAGTCTTAACGCATCATCTTCTAAAATCGTGCTTACGATTAGCGCGCCATGTGCCGGCGGGTTTGAGTATGAAGCACGAATGGTACTCTTTATCTGGCTAAACGCATTCACTGCTTCTGCATCATTACCTGCTACGACAGTAATAGCGCCTATACGCTCATTATAAAGCCCGAAGTTTTTAGAGAATGAATTAGCAACGATTAACTCTGGAACAATACTAGCGACAATACGCAGGCCTTCAGCATCTTCCTCGACACCAGCACCAAAACCCTGATAAGCAAAATCGAATAGTGGAACCAATGATTTGTTTAAACACAGTTCGGCTATCTGTTGCCATTGTTCCTTGTTTAAATCAATGCCTGTTGGGTTATGACAGCAGCCATGCAATAACACCAGGTCGCCCTCTTTAGCACCTTCAAGGTCGGTTAGCATTGCATCAAAGTCTAGACCATGAGTCTCGGCTTTATAATAGCCGTAAGACTGAGTTTTTAAGCCTGCTGTATTGAAAATATTATGGTGGTTAGCCCATGTCGGGTTACTAACCCAAATAGTATCAGCCTGAGTATGGCGAACTAAAAACTCTGCGGCTACGCGCAGTGAGCCTGTTCCGCCTGGCGCTTGTGCTGTTAACGCACGAGCATTGTTAACTACGGTATGATCCGCTCCAAACAGTAATGTTTGTACTGCACGGTTATAAGCTTCGACACCTTCCATACCTAAATAGCTTTTGCTTTTTTCCGTTGCAAGTAGCTTTTCTTCTGCTAGTTTTACCGCTTTTAGAATAGGAGTTTTTCCAGATTCATCTTTATAGATCCCAACGCCTAAATTGACTTTACCCTCACGAGTATCGGCTTTAAATGCATCTGTAAGGCCTAGAATTGGATCGGCTGGGGCAAGTTCAACCTGGGAAAATATCATGACTGCTTTCCTAAATAGAGTTTTTGTAGGGGGTTCGGCTGTAGTTATACCACTGAAGCAGCGATGTAGAAAGTGAGTTTTATTGACTAAAAGCGAATATTGTTGATCTAACTTACATTATCTAATTTTGCTGCGAAAAATATAAACAAAATTCAATACAAGCCTCAGTAAATCTAGTATTTAATAATGGCTTTCACTAACAAATCTCAGATAAAAAAAAGCCTCTACATAAGTAGAGGCTTTTAATATAACTAGCTGCTTAGCCGATCTTTTCTAAGCCACCCATATAAGCACGTAATACTTCAGGGACAGTGATAGAACCGTCTTCATTTTGATAGTTTTCTAGCACGGCGACCAAAGTACGTCCGACTGCTAAGCCAGAACCATTCAACGTATGAAGTAAGCTTGGCTTCTTAGCTGACTTAGCTTTAAATCTAGCTTGCATACGTCGCGATTGAAAGTCCTGCATGTTACTGCATGATGAGATCTCTCTGAATGTATCTTGTGCTGGAAGCCATACTTCAATATCAAACGTTTTAGCAGCTCCAAAGCCCATATCACCGGTACACAGTACAACTGTACGATACGGTAAGCCCAACTTCTGCAACACAGTTTCAGCATGACCTGTTAACGCTTCAAGTGCTTGCATAGAATCTTCAGGCTTAACTAGCTGTACGAGTTCTACCTTATCAAACTGGTGTTGACGAATAAGACCACGAGTATCACGGCCATAAGAGCCAGCTTCACTACGGAAACATGGCGTGTGTGCTGTCATCATGACTGGCAAGTCATCTTCATCAATAATTGAATCACGAGCGATATTAGTCAGTGGCACTTCAGCCGTTGGGATCAAGCTTAAACCTTGCCCTTCTTCCGTCGCTGGTTTGGTATGGAATAAATCTTCACCAAACTTTGGCAGCTGACCGGTACCTAACAAACTGTCTTCATTCACCAACAGTGGCACGTAAGCTTCAGTGTAACCGTGCTCTGTGGTATGTAGGTCTAGCATAAACTGTGCTAAAGCACGGTGCATGCGTGCTATTTGACCTTTCATTATGATAAACCGAGAACCAGTAAGTTTTACTGCGTTTTTAAAGTCAAGTCCACCTAGTGTTTCGCCAAGTTCAACGTGGTCTTTAACTTCAAAGTTAAATTCTTTAGGTGTACCCCAGCGACGAATCTCAACATTCTCAGACTCATCTGCACCGATAGGTGCTGATTCATCAGGCAAATTTGGTACACTCATTGCTATGGCATTCAGTTCTTCTAAAAGTGCTGCCAACTCAACTTTTTTTGCATCGAGTTCGGCACCTAAGGTGCCAACCTTTGCCATTATCGGTGCAACATCTTCACCTTTAGCTTTTGCTTGACCGATAGATTTAGAAATAGCATTACGGGAAGCTTGTAACTCTTCAGTACTAACTTGCAGCGACTTGCGCTTTTCTTCTAACTTGCCTAAACGATCGACATCTAAAATAAAACCACGAGTGGCTAGACGTTCAGCGGTTACTTCTAATTCATTACGCAAAAATTTTGGATCTAACATGTCTTATTATCTTAATAGTTAATAACGAGAAAATACCAATTGCTGTCCTAAGTAGACGACGAATATGCATACGCCGACATTGACAACAACATTCAAAATCGCTTTGACCAAATAACCTTCCTGCATCAACAGCAAAGACTCATTGGAAAAAGTAGAAAACGTGGTAAGAGCACCTAACATGCCCACACCAATAAATGCTTTTATTTCTGGGCTCACTTCACTGACTTGTCCAAGAGCGTAAACCACGCCCATTAAGAATGAACCCAAAATATTGACCATTAGTGTACCAAAAGGGAAACCACTACCAAATACCTGAAGCATCAATATTGAGATAAGATAGCGTAAAACTGCACCGATAGATCCACCCAGCGCAACAAAAAGGACATTATTCATATCTTTTGACCTTACTTTTAAGATTTAGCTCAGCTAAATTTGCAAGTTTCTCTTTTATACGTTTTTCAAACCCACGTTCTGTTGGGAAGTAAAATTGATTTCCAGCGATAGATTTTGGCAAATAGACTTCACCATCAGCATAGGCATTGGGTTCATCGTGAGCGTAGCGATAACCTTCACCATAACCAATGTCTTGCATCAGTTTAGTTGGTGCATTGCGTAAATGCTCAGGCACACTTTCATTTGAAGTTTCTCTTGCTAATTGACGCGCTGCCTTAAAGGCAGTGTAAACAGCATTACTCTTAGGTGCACTGGCTAAATATAGAACGGCTTGTGCAATAGCTCGCTCACCTTCCGATGGGCCTACGCGGTGAAAACATTCCCAAGCATTCACTGCAACGGTCATCGCATTTGGGTCTGCATTACCAATATCTTCAGACGCAATCGCTAACAAGCGTCTTGCAATATAAAGAGGATCACAGCCACCTTCAAGCATTCGACAATACCAATAAAGCGCTGCATCAGGGTCGGAACCCCGTATTGACTTGTGTACTGCAGAAATTAAATCGTAATATTGATCGCCATTTTTATCGAAGCCTGCAAGCTGCTGCCCGGCAACCTGAATAATCATCTCTTCGGTAAAAACGTCACCATCCTTGAGCATGTCACTGATAAGTTCAATAAGGTTAAGCGCCTTGCGCGCATCACCATCACAAACTTTTGCTAATTTTAAAGCTACATCTGGTGGCAAAATCAGCTTACGTTTGCCTAAGCCACGCTCTTCATCCAGCAAAGCTTGCTGAGCTATCAGACAGATCTCTTCAATAGTGAGCTGTTTAATCAGATAAACTCGCGCACGAGATAACAAAGCATTGTTTATTTCGAATGAAGGGTTTTCAGTGGTTGCACCGATAAAAATAACGGTGCCATCTTCAATAAATGGTAAAAAAGCATCTTGTTGACTCTTATTAAATCGATGTACCTCATCGACAAAAAGTAACGTTCGCTGCCCTCTTGATTGAGCCACGCTTTTTGCGTGTTCAATGGCACTGCGGATCTCTTTCACCCCTGATGTCACCGCTGAAATCCGCTCGACATGGGCATTGGCGTAACTGGCTACCAGTTCTGCTAGTGTGGTTTTCCCTGTCCCCGGCGGGCCCCAGAACATCATAGAATGGGCTCTGCCAGCCTCTAATGCTTGCCTTAATGGCTGCCCTTCTCCCAGTAAATGTTGTTGCCCGATATATTGCGATAAAGTTTCTGGGCGCATTCTTGCCGCAAGCGGCCTAAAATCAGGAGCGAAATCAAAACTAAAGCTGCTCACGACATACTCTTAATTAGGTGACTTTAAACGTTGATCATCAATATCAACGTTTTCAGGTACGACAAATTTAAACAAATCCCTTTCATTTTCAGCAATTTTGCTCTGTTCAGAAAGTGAAAAATTACTAGTATTACCCTGCTGATCTTTTAAGATCATCTCAGTTAATGTTGTTTCATTAAAACAAACTTCAACTTCAGAGACGCCAGCATCTTTATCAATAGGACTGATAGCAAAACACTGATCACTATTGGTCACTTTGTATTGTGACCAAGTTTGAACATCATCGTGCACAAGTAATGCAATGGGTGATGCACTTATAGCTTGATTAACATCCATCACAGACACCTCTTCATTGAATGGATTATAGATCCAAACGTCTGTGCCATCGGCAACAATCAAAGATTCATCAGGTGCAGTTAAATGCCAGTAGAACTGGTTCGGCTGAGCAAGAGCAAAAACACCTTCGCCAGTTTGAATGACCTTTTTATTTATATCTGTGACAGTCTGGCTGAAATTAGCTTTTAGGTTGTCTATTTCTGCAAGCTTAACTTTTAGTAACTCTGATGCATCTGCATGAGCCGAAAAAGGAGCAAAAAGTGGGATGCTTGCCATCGCAAAAGCGATCAATTTGTTCATATCTAGTTCTCCGAGTTGGTCTTTGACCAACACTGTTTTTAACTTTTTAATTTGTTCCACCACGATAGCCTTAATACAAAAAGCGTTAATCGAAGACCTTAGGTGGTGGGGGTGCTAAGACTTCTCGATTGCCGTTATGACCTTGGGCACTCACTACGCCTTGGAGTTCCATCTGTTCAATAATTCTAGCGGCGCGATTATAACCAATTTTAAATTTACGCTGTACACTTGAAATAGAACCCCTACGCGTTTGAGTTACAAATGCAACAGCTTCGTCATAAAGCGCATCTGTATCTTCATCGGCTTCACTTGCTTCGCCTGGAAGTAAGACTTGTTCACCCTCTGCAGACCCTTGAAGAATATCTTCTATATATTGAGGCTTTCCACGCGCGTGCCAGTCGGCTACGACTTTATGAACCTCATGATCGTCAATAAACGCCCCATGAACGCGACTCGGTACACTGGTACCTGGTGGTAGGTAAAGCATATCGCCCATACCCAATAATGTCTCTGCACCCTGCTGGTCTAGAATCGTTCGAGAATCAATTCGAGAGGATACTTGGAAGGCCATACGAGTTGGAATATTAGCTTTAATCAAACCTGTAATAACATCGACAGATGGCCTTTGAGTTGCAAGTATCAAATGTATGCCTGCTGCACGGGCTTTTTGAGCGATTCGTGCAATCAACTCTTCAACTTTTTTACCAACTATCATCATCATGTCAGCAAATTCATCAACCACTACCACTATCGAAGGTAGCTTATCTAGCTCTGGGGCTTCAGGCTCCATGCTGTCAGATGATTTCCAAAGTGGATCATAGATAGGCTCTCCGGACTCCTTAGCTTGCTTGATTTTAGCGTTATAACCCTTAAGGTTACGAACACCCAGTGCTGACATCAACTTATAACGACGTTCCATCTCGCCAACACACCATCGTAGTGAGTTGGCAGCTTCTTTCATATCAGTAACAACTTCACATAATAGGTGTGGGATCCCTTCGTAGACTGATAGCTCCAACATCTTTGGATCTATCATGATAAAGCGTACATCGTCCGGCCCCGATTTATACAGCAGGCTGGTGATCATTACGTTCACCCCAACTGACTTACCAGAACCTGTTGTACCCGCGACTAAAAGGTGAGGCATCTTGCCCAAATCGACAATGACAGGTTTACCGCCAATATCCGCGCCCAACACCATACTTAAATGTGATGGGTTATCCCTAAATTCTTTGCAGTCGAGTACATCACGCATAAATACTGTTTCACGGAATTTATTTGGTAACTCCAACCCGACATAGGCTTTTCCGGGGATCACTTCTACAACCCGCACATTTTCAGCAAGTAACGAGCGTGCTAAGTCTTTCGACAAATTGGTAATTTTTGACGCTTTAACACCTGGCGCTAACTCTAACTCAAAGCGGGTAATGACAGGTCCTGGAAACACGCCTACCACCTTGGCGGTAATATTAAAATCGGCAAGCTTTACCTCTACAAGCTTTCCTACTTGATCTAACTCTTCTTGGCTTATTGGATTACTTTGGCGGTTGGGGACATCGAGTAACGAGATACTCGGTAAAGGTTCCATAGGCGCTGATAGCGTTTGTTCATCTTGCCCTGGGAGAATGACAATTCCATCTACAATTTTGGCCTTATCATCTTTAATGCGTTTACTCGCATTAACAGCGCCGGTTGATTCTTTTGAATCAAAATCGATGGTTTCGAGCTCCTCTTTATCCTCATTAACCCAGGGCGCCTGTATAGTAGGTTCTTTTAACGGTTCCGACTGGGTTAGTTGGGGCTCTATACGAGAAGCAGTGTTGGCTTCGATTTGTTCGTTAACAACTTCAAGATGCTCTTCATGATCTTGATACTCTTCTTCCGCCTGCTCACGACTGCGCTTTTCTCTAAAACGTTCTACTACAGATAAGAAACCGCGAGTATCTTCCGTCTCCTCCTTATCAGGCGTTAGTTTAGCCGGTAGGTCGCGTAGTGCTTTTAGACACCATAAGGTAGCAAAACCGGTCATATCAATAACTGTTAGCCAACTAATACCGGTAAGCAGCGTAAATCCAGCACCGACAAAACATAATAAAAGTAGTGTTGTTCCTAGTTGATTGAAGTACGGCAGCATAGCTTGGCCTATAACGTCACCAGCAACCCCACCTGCCGAAAATTCATATAACCCATTGGCATTCATACTGCCAAGAGCCGCTAAGCTGAAAACAATCAGTAGAAAACCAATAAGCCTTAATCCAACCGAGAAGTAATCAATTTCTAATAGCTTGTGTGTTCGTTTAAATAGCAACCAACCGGTTAAAGCAATGATAACGGGGATAATGTAGGCGGTATAACCGAATATATAAAACAGTACATCAGCCAACCATGCACCAACGGCCCCCGTAAGATTCTTGATGTCACCATCGAAGTTTGATTGGCTCCAGCCAGGATCGGATGCACTAAAACTACTTAATGCAATAAGGATGTAAGTTGCAATCATGCAACAGATGATCAGACTACCTTCTAATAGTCGTTGGACGCCGGAAAGGGTTTTTACACTATTTGCCTTAGACAATCGCAAACCTACAATAAAAAAGACGATAATGTCAGTAAGATACCAGAAATGAGTTTATTTTGCAGCGTTTGGAACGACATCGGCAAACTGCATAGTTATGCAGTTTAATAATTTTGCATCACTTTGTATCAATTGTATTTTGTATAAAAAAAAGAGGGTCGACTGACCCCCTTCCTGTTCGATAAAACAACGAAACTACATATCGGAGATTATATTAATAGCTACACGATTTGTCTGCTTGACCTCTTCCATCACCACATATGTGCGTGTATCAGAGACTGAAGGCAGTTTAAGTAATGTTTCTCCTAATAAACGTCTATAAGCAGACATATCAGAAACACGCGTCTTCAATAAGTAGTCAAAATCGCCTGAGACTAAATGACATTCTTGTATATCATCAAGTAGTTGCACAGCATTATTGAACTTATCAAATACTTCTGCTGTATCTCGATTTAGCGTAATTTCAACAAACACAAGTAGAGATGCACCCAAATAATGGGGATTAACTAATGCTGTATATCCTTTGATATACCCTTGTTTTTCAAGTCTTTTAACTCTTTCCAAACAAGGAGTGGGACTCAGCCCTACACGCTTTGATAGCTCGACATTTGAAATCCGTCCATCAATTTGTAACTCGTTGAGTATATTTCGATCTATACGATCTAAGTCTTTTATAGGACTCTTTTTATTATTAACCATATTTTTAACCTTGAATTGCATCTATAACCAAATTAATCACTGTGTTTAGATAAACTTCAGCAGCATAAACTACCGAAGGAATACTATACTAGATTTCCCTGAAACATTCACGTTCAGGCAATTTAAAATAACAATTACACCCATAGAAAATGGGTTTTTATGCGAAATTGAGGCTATAAGATGATTATTGGTGTTCCAAAAGAAATCAAAAACCACGAATATCGTGTAGGCATGGTACCTTCTAGTGTTCGTGAATTGACTCTACGTGGTCATGAGGTTTTTATTGAAACAAGTGCTGGCTCTGGCATTGGTTTTTCAGACGAAGATTACGTTAATGTAGGTGCTAAAATCCTAGCTACTGCTGCTGAAGTTTTTGCTCAATCAGAAATGATTGTAAAAGTGAAAGAGCCTCAAGCTGTAGAACGTGCGATGTTACGAGAAGACCAACTTCTATTTACCTACCTACATTTAGCGCCAGATCTACCACAAACCGAAGATCTTGTTAAAAGTGGTTCTGTTTGTATTGCTTATGAAACAGTTACCGATGACCGCGGTACGCTACCGCTGCTTGCGCCAATGTCAGAAGTTGCTGGCCGTATGTCAATTCAAGCAGGTGCTATGGCACTTGAGAAGTCGATGGGCGGACGCGGTATGTTGCTTGGTGGCGTTCCGGGTGTTGAGCCAGCTAAAGTCGTTATTATTGGCGGCGGAATGGTAGGCACAAACGCTGCGCAAATGGCCGTTGGTCTTGGTGCAGACGTTGTCATCCTAGATCGTAGTATTGATGCGCTTCGTCGCCTTAATGCACAATTCGATAATAAAGTTAAAGCAATCTACTCAACTGCTGATGCAATTGAAAAGCACGTGCTTGAAGCAGATCTTGTCATTGGTGGCGTATTGGTTCCAGGTGCAGCTGCACCTAAGCTGGTTACCAAGGAACATATTGCTGCAATGAAGCCTGGTTCTGCAATTGTTGACGTAGCTATCGACCAAGGTGGCTGTATTGAAACGTCACATGCCACTACACATCAAGACCCTACGTATATCGTCGATGAAGTAGTTCATTACTGTGTGGCGAACATGCCTGGCGCAGTGGCTCGTACTTCTACATTTGCGTTGAACAATGCAACTTTGCCTTACATTATTAAGTTGGCACAACTTGGTTACCGCGAAGCGTTGCTGCAAGATAAGCACCTGTTAAACGGCTTGAACGTTATGCACGGTAAGATCACTTGCGCTGAAGTTGCCGAAGCACTCAATCTTGAGTTTGTAGAACCGACTATCTTACTTAAGTAGTCAATCAAGATTAGAAATTAAAAAAGGGAGCTAGTTGCTCCCTTTTTTGATCATAGCCTAATTACTGCTCTGCAAAACTGTATCCTTTACCTCTTACTGTATTAATTAGAGATTTTGGTAACTGGGTCGCAGCAAGTTTTCTACGAGTATTACTAATGTGCATATCTAGATTTCGGTCAAACTGACCTAATTCCTTTTGTAATACCCTAAGTTGTAATTCATCTTTTGCAACAACATTTCCCTTACGTTCAAATAGATACTTAAATAATTTAAACTCGGTTTGAGTAAAACAAACTTCTTTTGCGGATATTGATACACTGTAGTTACTGTCATCAAATAATACATCCATTGCTAGATCGTCATTGAGATAGTGCTCATTTCTCACTAAAGCAATTCTGCGCTTTATTGCATTTATTCTAACCAACAACTCTCGTTGGCTAAATGGCTTACTCAGGAAATCATCAGCACCTAGCTCGAAGACATTGACTCGATCTTGTTCAGTATCTAACGATGAAATAACAATAACCGGCGTTTTATCTTGGCGAAGTTTAAGCACCTCTATGCCATCTAACGACGGCATATTGATATCTAAGATAATGATATCCATCGAAGACAGCTTCAACTTAGCCAGAGCTTCATTGCCATTAGAGGCTAGCGAAACAGCGTAGCCCTCAGCTTCTAAACAACTCTTTAATAAGCTTTGTATAACAAGATCATCATCCACTACGAGTACATTTTTCATTTATCAAAATCTAAATACGAACCATTATCATTAAGATTACATCAACTCACATAAATAAGCTACAACAAATTCTTGGCTTACTTCACATTAATACAATTGTTTAAGTATAAAAAAGCCAGCAACCTTAGGTTCCTGGCTTTACGTTAAAACATGTACAAGATTTTAGTAGAAAACTACTTTGCGAGCATCAGTTCCCTAATATATTTGACTGGTGCGCTACCGTAACTCAAAAACTCTTCATGGAAAGCCTTGAGGTCAAATTTATCCCCTTTTAACACTTTATACTCTTCTCTGAAATCGTATATTTCACGATAGCCAGAATAGTAACTTGTTAATTGTACTTGGCTTAGTGTTGCTCTACGCCACTTGCCTTGGGCTTCTGCTTGCTGTTGGAATGCTTCATTCATCATCAAGTCTAGTGCTTCATCTTCAGTCATCCCTTTGACCTGAATGCTATAGTCAAGAATTGTGTTACATATCACTCGTAAATTCCATTTGTAATACATTAACCACATTTCTGGTTCAAAATCGCCATAGCCTTCCTCTAACATCATCCGCTCGGTGTACACCGCCCAACCTTCGACCATTGCACCATTACCAAATAGGCTTTTAATTAAACTCGGAGATTCATTTGAGTAAACTAATTGCGTGTAATGGCCAGGTATCGCTTCATGGATATTGAGAACTTGCAAAATCCAATGGTTATATTCTCTTAAGTAACTTTCAGCTGATTCTGCACTCATTCCGTCTAACGGAGTAACGTTATAGTATGTATTTCCTGACTTTTCGTAAGGACCTGGTGCACTAATAGAAGCACCAGCATAACCTCGCATGTATGCGGGAGTCTCACGCACCACTAAAGGTTTATTTGGGTCAAGGGTGACTAATTGTTTTTCATTAACAAAGGCGATTAACTCGGGGATCTGCGCTCTTACTTCATCGACAAAATCATCGCGTTTTACATGCTTGGCAGACAATTTATCGATCAATTGCTTAATGGCCACCTTCTTATTGGTTGGCATGGCTGTATCAAAATAGGTTGGCCATAATTTTTCAGTGATTTTGGTCATCTCTGCTTGGACGCGATTTTTATCTTGTAGCGCTTTTTTATATAACGCTTTACCACTCATTCCAGCTTGGATGTCAAAAGCAAACTTCTGTTCGTACAGCTCTTCGCCAATCCTAAAGCTACGCGCTCCTTCTTTGTTAAGCTTGGTTTCAAGTGCTTTAAGCCATTCTATATGCTCTTTAATAGCTATGGTCGCTTTATTGAAACGCGTGACAAACTGAGCTTTTTGTTCATTTGATAAATTAGAGCCAATAACTTTGTCTAATAAATCATTATTGAATACTGAAAAAGCGCCTTCATTTTGCATGATGGCAAGCTGAGTATGCTCAAGGGTCGGGTTACTTATATTTTCTCTAGCGGCCTCATAATAGGCCGGTACATTCTCCATCCTTAACAGCACTGAAAGTAGACGTTCATCTAGAGGAGCGAAATTTTCATTAATAATCTGTGCAAACCCGCCAGAGACATTGTAGCTAGCAGGATTCCATTGCCATGATTTAAAAGTCTCTATGTTCCAACGCATTTCGCCTATAAGGTTTTCAATCAGGCGGTAATCAGTAAGCAAACCTGCAGGTAAGCTATTTTTGTCAAAACTAGCTAGTAAAGCAGACTGCTTGTTAACAAAGTTTAAGCTCGCTTGCCTAGCTTGCTCGTTAGGTACTTTAAGCACACCGTCATATTTATGGAAACCGCTATATAATGCCCAAGTCGGTGATTCAACCCACAAGTCATCTATGAACTGTTGGCTAAACTGTTGAAAGCTTAGGCTCTGTTCAGTTAACTCAATTGGATTAGCTTCTAATGTCGTTTGACTTTGACAAGCTGTCAGGCCTGAAATTGATAATGCGATAGCAAGTGTAAGCGCGGCTTTTTTCATTAATATTCCCTTAATTTTTGTTTCTCGCAATCTGTGTCGCGATAAATTGGCAGTAAGTAAAGCATGTTCTAAACTTTTTTACATTAACAAACTCTTTTCTGAAAGTTTTCGTTACACATAATGCATAAGTAGATACGTTTTATGCATAAGCTAAATAAGCTGGTTCTACTTTTCATTATGTTTCTCTACCCAATGAAGAATATCTTTAAATCGATAATGTTCAAATTTGGCAAATCCGTAAGTTTGTCTCATCTTCAACTTGGTAAACAGAGGCGTTGTTAGACCACATAAAAACCGAGAGAGCAAAACCGAAGAGTAATTTGACTTTAATTTTTCAATGGCTTCGGTGCAGGTTGCATCATAGTCAAAAGCATTTATATCTTTAAGACCGTTTGGCTCTGGCAAACAAGCAACATGACCTAAGCAAACAGAACAACGACCACAAACATTGATGGCATTGGGGTCTGAGAAGTACTGCGCTAACTGCAGACTTAAACATTGGTCACTGCCAAAAAAGGCTACCAAAAAGTTAATCCGTTCGATTTCACTTTTTTCTTTAGTACTAAACTGTTGATAAAGATTGTCAGCCAGTCCAGGTAGTTGCAATGCTTGTAGGTTAACCTCGTATACTTGGGTTAGCTGTTTACTTTGTAATTCAATAAGTTGTTTTTGGTCTAAATAATCTAAAGCCTTTATTGCTCTACCACGGCTATTAGGAAATAAGCGCTGTAGGTGTTCAAAATCAGCAGTGTGCCAAATTTTAGCTTTTTGAGATGAATCAATGATTGCAGTTAAAAACTGTTGTCTATCAGTGTCGAAGCGACTTAACAGTGTGTCAACGGTGGTCAGTAACTTGTACTTATACTCTGCAAAATAGCTATATTTCGGTTTAATAACCCCTTGCATCTCTAGATAAACTAGCAGTGTTTTTAAACTTAATGGTCGAATATTTGAAGCAGTTGAAAGTTGATTTAACATTAACTCCCATTGGCCACTTTGCTGAGTCTGCATGTTAATCTGTTCTATAACATTACAAATTGCGCTTAGTTCTGGTGTGTCTCCGTATACGAAATTTTCTAACACGTTTAAATTATCTTTATTGGCCAATACTACGCATTCGGAGTCATTACCATCTCGGCCTGCCCTACCTATCTCCTGAGCATAATTTTCTATCGATTTAGGCAGGTCATAATGCACTACAAATCGAATATCACTTTTATCAATACCCATACCAAACGCAATCGTAGCGACAATGATTGGCACTTCGCCAGCCATGAATTTTGATTGGATCTGTTTACGCTGTTCGCTATCCATTCCTGCATGGTATGCCAATACCCTAAAGCCTTGCCTTTGAAGCTCACTTGCTACTTTTTCCGCACTTTTTTGTAGCGTAACATAAATAATTCCGCTGACTTGCTGTCTGCCCTTTAGCCATTGAGTAAGATAATCCATTTTATTGCCTTCTTTAATTCCTATCGCTTGTAGATGTAGGTTAGGCCTATAAAATCCGGTTAATGTGACGCATTTAGGGTCAATAGCAAATTTCTTGCTCATGTCGGCTATGACTTTAGACGTCGCTGTGGCTGTAAGTAGCAATACTTGGGGAATGTTTAACTCTTTTTGATAATTGGGTAGCTTTAAATAGTCAGGTCTGAAGTTATGACCCCACTCTGAAATACAGTGAGCTTCATCAATAACCAACAATGAAATATCTATGTCACTAATAAAACGTCGAAAGCGTTCATTGTTAAGGCGCTCGACAGAGATCATCAGTACCTTAATACTGCCATTAGCGACGCCATCAAGCACTGATGCTGTTTGCTCTGGAGTTTGAGTTGAATCAATTGAAGCCGCGGATATACCACGGCTTTCTAGGAACACCAGTTGATCTTGTATTAACGCCAGTAGTGGAGACACGACTAATGTTAAGTGAGGCAGCACAGTGGCTGGTAATTGATAACAGAGAGACTTCCCTGAACCCGTAGGGAAAATTGCTGCTGCGCTGAAACCGTTAAATACATTGTTAACGACTTGTTCCTGGCCCTGTCTGAATGCGTTGAAACCGAAGTACTGTTTGAGTAATGCGTTAGCATTGTGCATGCATAATCCTATCGAAGTTTGCTTCTATTGAGCTACTGAGGAATGGTTTTGATCAATCTAAAGTAGGCTTTAAGTGGATTGTGATCTGAACTATCAGTAACAATCGATTCTGCATTTACAAGTTCTAAGCCTCTGTAAAATATATGGTCTGGTGTTTTACCGAAAAATCGCGTTCTTGAATCAACGCGAGGTACCGCTTCTGATAAGCCTGCACTTGAGGCTACAGCTGCAATATACTCTCCGCGTTTATCACTCCAGGTATTCAGATCGCCTGCTAATATGATAGGCCCAGAATGTGCTTTCATCGCTTCAGTTACCACATTCATTTGAGCGCGATACTCATCAAGACCAACAGCAAAGTTGATACTATGAATATTAAACACTAATAGCTGGCTATCGTCTGACAATTGGTAATAAGAAACTAATAATGATTTGGGATACTGGATCAATGGCTCTTTGTACCTGAATGAGCAACTACTAGAGGGATAACCTCTAGAAAGGTTCATTACTCCGACTGGGTCGCCCGAAAATAAAAATGCTTTTGTCATTACCCAATTCTCTGACTGCTCATCGACTAGTGACTGAAAATCCTGTGACGCAGTGACCTCCTGTAACAATAACAAATCGGTTCTTTCCGTTAGCTGTTTTAATACACTTTGCCAGCCATTATTTTTTTGCTTATGAATATTCCAAATAGCGATATCAAGTTTACCGTGTCTATCTAGCGACGCTAATGTTTTGTGTGTTACACATTGAACACCAGCACTACTGTTAGCGTCGTTAGTCAATAATGTATCTTGCTGAGGAATTACGGTACTTTGGTAGACGTAAAGCATCACTAATGTTGCTAGTAAAAGCAAAAGCAAAATCAGCTTTCGTATAATTCTAAGCATAGTCAGGTATTCGGCTTCTAATTTAGATTTGCAGTAATCTTTTCATTATAATAGCTTTTAAGCGCATGTGGCAGAAACATTAATGGTATACGGCATTACGTCAACCATAATGAATGTAGCTGAAACTCCTATTTCCATTGAGGCCTATACTATCAAAGAGAATATGTACCAATTTTATCAACTGCTGACCATTGCCGGCGTATTTTTGTATTGGTTATTTATTGCAGGTATCACTGTCAGAGTCGTAGTGAAAAGGCGCGCTATTGGCGTTTCTTTAGCCTGGTTGATGATAATATATATCGTACCTTTAGGCGGTGCATTTGCTTATCTATTATTTGGCGAGCTAAATCTCGGTAAAAAGCGAGCGGAGCGCGCTCAGGCAATGTTCAGCCCTTACGAAAAATGGTTCTCCAATCTCTATAAAGTTCGCCAATACACACCCCATGTATCAAGCCTCTATGGCCAATCGATAAGTGCTATATGTGAGAAGCAAATAGGTATCCCGGCACTAGCCGATAACCAGCTGACACTGCTAAACCAAACTAGCGAAATCTTAGATAAATTAATAGAAGATATCGATCAGGCAAAAGAATCAATCCATTTAGAGTTTTACATATGGCAGCCCGGCGGCAAAGCTGATGAGGTTGCGCAAGCGCTAATAAATGCTGCAGCAAAAGGGATCAAAGTTAAATTACTTTTAGATGCTGCTGGAAGTCGGCTATTTTTTAAAAGCCACTGGCCTAAAATGCTGCGAAAATCATCAATTATTGTGGTTAAAGCGCTCGCTGTATCGCCATTAAGGATGTTCTTCCGTCGACTTGATTTACGTCTACACAGGAAAATCGTGGTAATAGATAATGCCATTGCTTATACCGGTTCGATGAACCTCGTTGACCCTAAATATTTCAATCAGGATGCAGGGGTTGGAGAGTGGATTGATGTAATGGTGCGGATCACTGGCACAACTGTGCCTGTACTCAATAGTATCCACGCATGGGATTGGGAAGTAGAAACCAACGATCGTACCTTGCCAGAATTACCTGAGTGTTTACCCCATAAAGAACATGAGATAACAGATTTAGTACAAGTGATCCCTTCAGGTCCCGGCATGCGCGAAGAGATAATCCATCAAGTGTTATTGCAAAGTATCTATCAGGCACAACAAAGTATTGTCATTACAACACCCTATTTTGTACCCAGCGAAAACCTGCAGCTTGCACTGGTCATTGCCGCTCAAAGAGGCGTACAAGTGGACATTATCGTCCCTGACAAAAATGATTCAACCATGGTTGAATGGGCCAGTCGTGCTTTTTTCACTCAACTACTGGATGCTGGCGTCAATATTCATCGCTTTACGGGCGGCTTATTACATACTAAATCGGTAGTGATCGATGAAAATCATTGTTTAATAGGCACCGTTAATCTCGACATGCGCAGCTTATGGCTAAATTTTGAAGTCACACTCGCGGTAGACAACCTAACCTTTACACAAGATCTTCAAAAAGTTCAACAAAGCTACCTTACAGAGTCAATTCAGGTTTGTCCTGACGACTGGGCGAACAGATCGCTTGCAAGTCGGATAGCTGAGCGTACTTTTTACCTATTTAGTCCGCTATTGTAGTACCAATACATCAGTAGCTAACTCCCATTCAGTTTATACATCCCTTGGTTTAAATATCATGAACAAACTATTTATCATTGGTCTTCCAAGAACCGGAACAACCAGTATTAGCGTGGCACTATTAGACTATGGATTCACTGTCGCTCACACCGCTTATACAAAAAGAGCCTTCGAGTTAGCAGACGTTATCTCAGATTCTCCCTGTTTTTGCGATTACCAACAATTAGACACGTTATTCCCTGATTCGAAATTTGTCTACTTAGAAAGAGAGCTGTCCCTTTGGGTACCTTCTATGCAGATGTTGATTAATAAAATGGCAGCAAGTTTAGACCTTAAAACTGGAGTATTTAATCCTGTACTAAAACGAACCTTCAACGAGACATTTAAATTATCAACGACGGCTACACCCGATAATGAACAGCATCTAATAGAGTGCTATCAACAGCATAAGCAAGCTGTCCACAGTTATTTTAAAGGGCGAAATGATCTGTTGAGTATCGATATTAGTAAAGAGAACAGTTTGAGCGAACTATTAACCTTTATCGGTTTGAATAACAATAAGGGATTAAAATTCCCGCACTTAAATGTAGGTAAGAAAGTCGCTTGCTGGAAAGAGTACAAACACCCAAACAAAGTAAACTCAAATGCAGCAGGGATAGAGCAACGAAAATTCTTTAGTTACGCATCTTAAATTATATACACGCAGCAAAAAGCCCGTTACCTTTCGATAACGGGCTTTTTAGTATATGGCGGTGAGCGAGAGATTCGAACTCTCGTTAGGGATTAACCTAAACACACTTTCCAGGCGTGCGCCTTCAGCCACTCAGCCAGCTCACCAATTGATTCTTTTTATGTGTTTAATCATCACAATAGCTGAAAGCACTTATGCTGCCAACGGAGCGCTACTTTACGCAAAAGCCTTAAGTGCGTCAAGCGTATTTGTGACTAGTTCAAGTGTTTGCATACTTGCTAGCCACATTTGAGCTAAGCGCACAATATCACATCAAGAAAGCGTAAATTTACTGACCTCTTTTGCCACATCGTTTGAACCATTGACTAATTCGTTAGTGAGTAGCTGTAGCTCATCTGCAATTGTATGAGTCTGTACATAAATCTCACTTATTTTCAGTGCGTTCTGGTTTACTTCTTCTGCTACAGCACTTTGTTCGTGTGTTGCGGCTGCTATTTGCTCATTCATGCTGTCGATCACACCGACATGATTGACGATCTTTTCTAATTCGGCGCTCACCTTTTCAGCTTCAGTTACGCTATCACCAGCCTGCTTTGTTCCGCGGTCCATTGCATTAACCGCAACATTAGCGCCAGAGCTCAACCTTTCAGTCATCTCCTTAATATCACCAGTTGCAGTTTGAGCTCGTTGGGCTAGGCTTCTCACTTCGTCGGCAACTACTGCAAAGCCACGACCCATCTCCCCGGCTCGAGCAGCTTCAATAGCTGCATTGAGCGCTAGAAGGTTAGTTTGTTCGGCAATACCGCTTATCACATCAGATACTGCAACAATTCTTTGAATATCTTGCTCTAACGCCTGTAGAGCAGTTGCGGAATCATTGATTTCATTTGCTAATAAACTAATTGCCACACTCGAACGTCCAACCTCTTCATTACCCTCCTGGGCTTCAAGGTTAGCTTCAGTGGAAGCATTAGAAGCATTTTCGGCATTCTCGGCAATCTCAGCAACAGTCGCACTCATTTCTGTCATCGCCGATGCGACCTGCTCTGCTTCACTATGCCCTAGTTGGACATCACTTTTTAGCTGAGTAGAGTGCTGTTCCAACTTTTCAATCGCCTGAAATAATACGTTTGAATTATTTTTAACGTGTGCAATCACTTTTTCGAAGTCGATCATCATTCCGTTAAATGCTTTCGCTAATACCCCAAACTCATCATCGCTATGCTGGACAATTCTGACACTTAAATCGAAATTTTCTCTCGCTAAGGTCATACTGCGTTGAACGTTTGCCACACTCTGATGAATAAAACGCATCACTGACATCGAAACAAAAATAACCAAACTTGCAACTAAGAGTAATACGGTTAGCGTTATATAAAGGTGCTTAGTTGCAACATTGAGTCTGGCCTTAGTTACTGCCATTAATTGATTAGATAAGCCCTGTTCAAACTGGCTTAACAGTTCTATTCGCTTTGTAGATGTCTGAAACCATCTTTCTGGTTGCTGCTGCTTTAACTGTTGTGGGTCCTGAGCAAAAGCTATCGCTCTATACTCTGCAACCTCTTTGAATGCTTGATTGTTTAGTCGCTGATGGTAGTAAGAATAATTTTGTGGCTCTGTTAACGCTAGAAAACGTTCTTGATATGCTTCTTGCTCCGACACCAAGGTGACAAAGCGTCGATAAGCACCAACTTTAAAAGTATCGTTACCAAAGGTTGAGCTAAGTACCGCTCTTTCAATACCTGCGCGCTCCTTCATCTGCAAGTAAGCCGAGAATGCTGCAGCCTTAATTGCTATCTGCTGATTAGCACCTTGTTTAGCTGTAAGGTCGACAATACTTAATAACTCTTTGTTTAATTCAGTATAGAAAGCGACTTCATCCGCAACACTGATAGACAGGGCTTGTACTTGTCTTCTTATATCAGGGATTTGGCTTATCAGGGCTTTAGCCTTACGGATCTCAGCGGTAAACTCTTCAGGCAATGTATTACTTGCTAGAAATAACGTAAAAGTACCAAGAAGTTCATCAGTATCTTGTTGCTGGGCAGGTAACGTTGCACTAAAAGCTTTACCGTTAGAGCCAATAAAGCCGGCACTCATGCCGCGTTCTTTTTGCAGTTCATGCACCAAACTACTATTAGCGACTGCAAGTTCGCTTAGCACTAATACTTGGTCTAACTGCTTGGTTAATTTGTATTGTTCATAGGCATAAAGCCCACCAAAGACAATTGATGCAAATAAAGAAGGAGCGATAACGATGAAAAATTTATATTTTAACGAAAGGTTGCCGAGCCAGTTCCATCTCATTCGAGTGCCTTTAAGTTGTAAAATCAAATTAGTCGCTAGGATAAACTATACAAGCATAAGGTAAACAGACGTTTGAAAAAATTTACATAAAAAAAGCCTGCTATTGCAGACTTTTTAATCATCAATCAACCTGAAGCGATCCAGATCAAAAAAATAAACTTACTGTGACATATCTTAACAATTGTTAAGCGTTGCCTTTGACCTTCATATTTAGTTCTTTTGCGAAATTTAACATTCGATCTAAAGGTTTTAACGCATCAAGCCGCAGCTCTTCATCAACAAATATCTCATGCTGTTGTTGTGCGCCAACCTCTAACGAACTTTCTATCGCTTTTAAACCGTTCATCGCCATCCAAGGACAATGTGCACAGCTCTTACATGTTGCACCATTGCCACCAGTTGGTGCTTCAATAAGCTGCTTATTTGGTGCAGCTTGTTGCATTTTATAGAAAATGCCTCTGTCAGTTGCGACGATAAACTTATCATTGTCCATTGTCTGAGCAGCTTTTATCAATTGACTGGTAGAACCGACGGCATCTGCTAACTCAACCACACTTGCTGGAGATTCTGGATGAACTAAAATCGCTGCCGTTGGGTGTTGTTTTTTCAGTTCAGTTAATGCTTTAGCTTTGAACTCGTCATGTACAATACACTCGCCCTGCCACATCAACATGTCAGCGCCAGTCTCTTTGGCGATATAGCTACCTAGATGGCGGTCTGGCCCCCAGATTATCTTTTTATCTTCACTATCAAGGTGTTCAACAATCTCTAGCGCAATACTAGATGTTACCACCCAATCTGCACGTGCTTTAACTGCAGCAGATGTATTGGCATAAACCACAACAGTATGATCTGGGTGTGCATCACAAAACTCGCTGAAGGTTTCGATTGGGCAACCGATATCTAACGAACAGGTAGCATCCAGTGTTGGCATTAAGACTGTTTTTTCAGGGCTTAATATTTTTGAAGTTTCACCCATAAATTTAACGCCAGCGACGATAAGTGTTTTGGCAGGGTGATCTCGCCCAAAACGAGCCATCTCTAATGAGTCTGACACACAACCGCCAGTTTCTTCGGCAAGCGCTTGAATTTCAGGGTCGGTATAGTAATGAGCGACCAGTACCGCGTTTCGCTCTTTAAGCAGCTGCTTTATACGCGCTTTTGATTGATCCTTTTCTATATCAGATAAAGGCATAGGTTTAGGCGGGAATGGGTAGTCAATAGATTCAATATTTGGGACGAACGCGCTCATACAACAACCAAAGGCAATAACAGATTAGCGGAATTATACGGAATAGTTCACAAATTTAAAACTCTTTATCCTTATTCTATTAGTCCAATCATTCATTTATTTTAAAACTTCAAAGCTCTCGCTAAAGGAGTAAATTTTTATACTGAATGGGGTTTGCTATTGCCAATAACCAAATACAAAAAAGGTGCTTTAGTCAGCACCTTTTTCACATTCAACACTCAATATAAAAATTACTGCATGGCTAACAGCATCTCTTGAGGTTGCTCTAGGTATAGCTTCCATAAATTACAGAAACGTGCAATCGTACCGCCATCAATCACTCTGTGATCGCCCGACCAGCTCACTTGCATGATCTTACGCGCTTCAACTTCGCCAGCAGCATTAAATCTTGGCAATACCTGCAACTTACCAAGTGCTACAATTGCCACTTCAGGTTTATTGATGATAGGTGTTGCAACAGTACCACCCAATGCGCCAATATTTGAAATGGAGATACTGCCACCTTTAAGATCACTAGGCGACACACGTCCGCTTCGAGCTGCTGTGGTTAAACGAGTAATATCTGCAGCAATCTCTAGAATAGTTTTATCTTGTACGTCTTTTACATTCGGTACTAATAATCCTACTTTAGAGTCAACTGCCATGCCTATGTTATGACTACTTAGGAATGTCTGTTCACTACAGTCAGCATTAACTTGGCTATTCATATCAGGGAATTGAGTCAGTGCCAGTGACATTGATTTCATAAAGAATGGCATCATAGTGAGCTTTAACTCATCAGTTGAATACTTCTTCTTCATGCTTTCACGCAGCGCAACCAATTCTGTTAGGTCAAACTCTTCACAATAGGTGAAATGTGGAATGGTAGACACTGATTCTGTCATCATTCTTGCCATTACAGCACGTACACCTTTAATTGGTTCTACTCGATCAGCAGTAACAGCTTTAGGCTTATCGATTGCCGTCGACGAAACGCCTTGCTCTTGTTGGCTTGGTACGGCAACAGGCGACTGATGACGTTCTATATCTTCTTTAAATACACGACCATTCTTACCAGTACCTTTAACCGAAGCGATATCGATATCGAGAGTGCGCGCTAAACGACGCACTGCTGGACTTGCAAGCGCTTTACCTTGTGCAACAGGCTCAACATTCTGACTAACAGGTGTGTTTTTCAACTCAGCAGTTGTTGTATTCTCTGCTGGTGCATTAGTCGTGCTGTGAGATTCAACTTCAATCGCAAACAACGGTGCATGCACTTTAGCTAACTGACCTTTACGGTAATGCAGTTTGGCGATTTTACCGTTTTTAATTGCTGGAATTTGAACCAGTGCTTTATCAGTCATAACATCAGCAATCGGCTGATCCTCGACCACAGTGTCGCCTTCGCTAACTAACCATTCAACCAGTTCACACTCAACAATCCCCTCACCAATGTCTGGTAATAGAAACTCTTCGATAGTCACACCAGTAGAAGCGACAGAAACAGATTCAGTCTCTTGAGGCTGCTCACTCACCTCTTCAACAATAGGTGCTGCTAAACCACCAACATCAACCGAGTACAAAGGTTGATGCACTATAGCAATTTCACCTTTAGCGTAATGCAGTTTTGCTATGGTTCCGGCGTAAGGTGCTGGAATTTGTACTAGCGCTTTATCTGTCATTACGTCAGCTATTGGCTGATCTTCAGTGACAACATCACCCTCTTGCACTAACCATTCAACGAGTTCGCATTCAACAACGCCTTCACCGATATCAGGCAGAATAAATTCTTTAATCATGGCGAGCTCCTAAAATTTAACCGATGCTTTAATCGCTTCAAACGTTTTCAAAGCATCCGGCATATATTCTTTTTCATGGATTAACGGATAAGGTGTATCCAAACCACAAACGCGGGCAATAGGTGATTCAAGGTATAAAAAACACTCTTCTTGAATCGTAGCCGCTATTTCACCGGCAAAACCTCCGGTTAAAGGTGCTTCATGGTTAATGAGTAATCGACCAGTCTTTTTAACTGATGCAGCAACTGTATCAACGTCCCACGGTGATAAGGTGCGCAAATCGATGACTTCGCATGAAATGCCTTTCTTTGCCGCCATATCTGCGGCGTTTTCAATAATTTCCATCTGAGCGCCCCAGCCTAACAAGGTGATATCTGTACCCTGGCGGACAACTTCAGCTTTACCCAGTTCTATTTCAAAATCACCGTCTCTAACTTCGCCAACAGATGCGCGATAAAGCCGCTTAGGCTCAAAAAATATCACTGGGTTTTTGTCACGGATAGAAGCAATCAATAGACCTTTAGCTTGCTCAGGGTTACGCGGAATAACCACTTTAAGTCCTGGAGTCTGGGTAAAATAGGCTTCAGGCGACTGCGAATGATAATGACCACCTGCAATACCGCCACCATAAGGTGTTCGGAAGGTTAATCCACCAACGTCAAACTCATTACCACTACGGTAACGAAATTTAGCGCTTTCGTTGACTATCTGATCGATCGCCGGAAAGATATAATCTGCAAATTGAATTTCGGCAACAGCAGTCATGCCATTGGATGCCAGGCCATTAGCAAAACCAGCAATACCTTGTTCGGTTAGAGGGGTATTAAAGCAACGGTCACGGCCAAACTTTTCTTGCAAGCCAGAAGTCGCTCTGAAAACACCGCCAAAATGACCAACGTCTTCACCAAATACCATCATTTTTTTATCAGCTTCCATTTCCGAGCTCAGGGCTTCGTTAATGGCTTGCAACATATTCATCTCTGCCACAGCTTAGATTCTCCCTGCGCTTTTTGGATAGGCTTCTGGATACTTTTTAATGTGTGACTTAAGATCAGCTAACTGTTTCTCTAGGATTGGTGTTGGCTTGTCATACACATCTTGAATCAGTTCATCTAAGTGCGGTAACGGCACCTTTTCAGCAACTTTAAGTTCCGCTAACACCTCTTCGCGGTATTTGACATAAAGATCGGCATCTTGCTTCTCGTTTAACCAACCTTTGTTGATCATCCATAACTTGAAGCGTTTCACAGGATCATGCTGCTGCCACTTTGCTTCTTCATCTTTTGAGCGATAGCCCGAAGGGTCATCTGATGAAGAATGTGCGCCTAAACGATAAGTCATCGCTTCAATGAGTACTGGTGCATTGTTATCTAACGCGTAAGCCCGCGCTTGTTGCGTCGCCGCTAACACTGCGAGCATATCATTGCCGTCTACCCGAATAGTGTGCATGCCGTAACCTGGACCACGACTCGCTATACCATTACCTGAAAACTGCTCTTCTGTAGGCGTCGAAATAGCATAACCATTGTTACGGCAGAAAAAGATTACTGGCGAGTTAAGTACTGCGGCCATATTAAGACCCGCATGAAAGTCACCTTCAGAGGCTGCACCTTCTCCAAAATAACAAATAGCGATATTACGCTTTTTTTGCATTTTCAAACTGTAAGCAACGCCTGTTGCCTGAGGGATTTGTGTCGCTAGCGGTGAAGAGATGGTCTGATAGTTAAGAGCTTCGCTGCCGTAATGGATCGGCATTTGACGACCTTTACCCAAATCTTTTTCATTGCTAAACATTTGGTTCATAAACTGTTCAGTTGTGAACCCACGGTAGCGTAGCGCTGCATGTTCACGGTACTGGGCTAAAATAACATCGCCGTCATCAAGCGCAGCGGTGCTGCCTATAATAGAGGCTTCTTCACCTGTACATGTCATATAAAAGCTAATTCGACCTTGACGCTGCGCCCCCAACATACGCTCGTCAATAACCCGCGTAAATACGCAAGTATCGTGGATCTTATTCGCTAAATCTTCATCTATGACGGGCAATACTGCGCCCTCATAGGCTGTACCATCTGCTTGTAATACTTTAAGGATGGGGATCGCGATAGCATTTTTATCTAAAAAACTTACACGATGGACAGTCTCAGCATTTGTTGTTGCGTTGCTCATAATGTGCTCTTGTTATTTATGATGCTTCCAAATGTCAAAAAGAAACATCTATCTATTCTAATACGCGGGAAGAACATTACGTTAACGTAAACTAACTCTCAATACTTCCCATCACTCAAAAGACAACTAAGCGCTTCCTTCCATGTATATATTGGTTTACATGCACAGTTATTCAGTTTGAATTTAGTCTAAATTACTGTCGTCTGCAGTCTTTAACATCAGTACCGTACGTTGACCCACAGGCACTTTGGCATTAGGAAATACAATAGACTCAAACTCATGCTCAATCTTAACCGCCTTACCGCCCTCTTTCGCTAACGTATAACCTTTAGGAAATGCGGTAAAGTTTTCGACATCATTAGTAAAGTTAAATTCAAAATCGTCAAAATGTTTGTTCACAGAACGGCAGACTTGATAGAGATTTAATCGTTTAAGGTCAAACTCAGGCAATTGTAGATCTTTACCGGTCATCAACAAGGTCAGCATCTCTTTCATGGCGATAAAACGTGTCATATCGTTTTGGCCCATTGGGAATACTTTGCCTAACTCGATGGTGAAAGCATCAGCTCGATAATTCTCAGATGAGAAGTAACTGAAGGTTGTTGTTGGTTCATGATGAAATAAAATGGTATTTACGCCACAAGATTCAAGGAACATTATCTGCTCTCTACTGTACTTTCGGCCAGGTCGATAAGGATAGATAGCGAACTTTTCGTGCTTCGAGCCGCGTATAGCAGTATGCAAATCATAGTGTATACGGTGTCTTTCACCGGACTGTGAAGCGTAAAACCTATCGACATATTGCTCTAACTTATGAGCACGAACGCGCTCTGGATTACACAAACCTTCATCACGTGAATGAGCGCCATTAAACAAGCGGTTTAAATTCTCATCAATAAAACGGGTACCATTGTGAATAGCAGCAGGGTTACCAATGAGAAACATGACCCGCTGCGTGAGCATTAACTCTTCAGACAAAATTTGAGTGATTAATGCATTGCACAGTTCGATCGGTGCAGTCTCATTTCCATGTACCGCACAAGACAGCACAATATCTTTACTGTGCCTTGCTTGCATTGGCGAAAACACAATAACGCCGGTATCCCATACTTCAACATGCGTATGCTCACCCAAGTCAAATTCAAAGCTCTCAGAGAGATATTGAGGGTGAGCCAATGTTAGTGCGAGAAAATCCTTAGACTGCTTCAATTCATGAAACACAAATCACTCCTTATTTATACTTGTCAGTGCGCAGGTGGTAAGAATGATTATCCATTTAAACCAAGCTACTTCGGCGCTAATGCTCTGGATATTAGCACGAAATGCAGCTACAGAAGGCATCGAATTTGCCGTCTTAGTTCAACAAGTAATCAGCTAGATTAATTTGTACTTGCATTGCAACTAAACTTAAAACACAATGAAGACATCTAGCCATTTAGACGGCTAACAATATTTAAGGAGTCGACATGGCTTTAGCTACATTCGGTGCAGGTTGTTTTTGGGGTGTTGAATATTTTTTCAAGCAAGTAGACGGTGTGGCTAACTGTGTCTGTGGCTATATGGGTGGAAACGACAAATATTCATCTTATGCTGACGTGAAAGCAGGAATTACCGGTCACGCTGAAGTTGTACAAGTCGAATACGACCCTAACAAGGTTTCTTTCAATGCCCTGCTTGAGATCTTTTGGAAAAACCATAATCCGACGACGCTAAACCAGCAGGGTGAAGATGTCGGCGATCAATATCGAAGTAGTGTGTTTTTTCACGACGCATTACAACAAAAACAAGCACAGATTGCCAAACAAGCAGTCATAGACAGCAAAAAGTGGGGCAATAAGCCAATCGTGACCGAAATTGTTGCTATCGAGCAGTTCCATGAAGCAGAAGCTTATCATCAGGACTATTTAGCTAAGAATAATCTACCGAGCTGTCATATTAGTTTCTAAACTGGGTAGAGAACACTGTTCATTTCTGACGATTAACTCTTAAAGTTTTCAATAAAAAAACCACAAAATAAAGGCGCCATTCGGCGCCTTTATTATTAATAAATCTGATACTAACCCGCTAGAGCTTGTTCAACTATCTGCTGCGCTTCTGCTAACAAAAGCTGCAGATGTTGTTCACTCACAAAGCTCTCACCATAAAGTTTAAATAACGCCTCGGTCCCTGACGGTCGAGCTGCAAACCAACCATTCTCGGTTGAGACTTTTATACCACCAATTGCTGCGTTGTTGCCTGGCGCATGGGTGAGTCGTTGGCTAATAACATCGCCAGCGAGAGTTGTCGCTGATATCGACTCAACAGTGATCTGACTAAATTTAGCCTTGTTCTCTAAACTAATCGGGCTATCAATCCTCTGGTAATAACTTTTACCAAATTCAGCTTCAAGTTCAAGGTAACGTTGCTGTGGTGTTTTACCGGTAACAGCGAGTATTTCCGCTGCTAATAAGCACAGAATAAAGCCATCTTTATCGGTACACCAAGTGCTACCATCAAGTCTTAAGAAAGCTGCTCCAGCACTCTCTTCCCCGCCAAAAGCAAAAGTACTGTTGGCAAGACCGTCCACGAACCATTTGAAGCCGACCGGGACTTCTGACATACGTTTGCTGTGCATGTCACAGACCTTATCAATCATGGCGCTCGACACTAATGTTTTACCTATTAGCATGTTGTCGGTCCAATCAGGCCTATGGGTTACCAAGTAGTCAATGGCAACGGCAAGAAAGTGGTTAGGGTTCATTAAACCTGTACCTGGGCACACAATTCCATGACGATCATAATCAGGATCATTGCCAAAGCAGAGATCGTAATTATCTTTATGGGCAAGCAGGCCCGCCATTGCGTAAGGCGATGAACAATCCATGCGAATTTTGCCATCTTTGTCTAACGGCATAAAGCTGAAGCTTGGATCAATGTTGTTATTAACAATTGATATGTCTAAGCCATATTGCTCAGCGATTGGTTGCCAATAGTGAATACCTGAGCCACCTAGCGGATCCACGCCTAGACGTAGCTTAGCATCAGCAATAGCTGGCAAGTTTATAACGTTCGCCAAATCATCTACATAAGGCGTAATAAAATCTTCTTGGTTAACAAATTTAGACTGTAGCGCCAGGGTATAATCGCAGCGTTTAACGCCGACTAAACCATTCGCTAAGTATTCGTTGGCTCGATGTTGGATCCATTGAGTGATATCACCTTCAGCTGGTCCGCCATGGGGAGGATTATACTTAATACCGCCATCTTGAGGTGGGTTATGCGACGGAGTAACAATCAGCCCATCGACTAAATCCCGTTCTCTATTTTTATTTGCGCAAACAATGGCATGTGAAACAACGGGCGTTGGGGTAAAGCCATCATTCTCATGTACTGCGACGGTAACTTCATTTGCGACTAATACTTCAATAACCGATATTGCTGCTGGCTGAGATAAAGCGTGGGTATCGATACCTAAGATCAGTTTGCCGCTAATACCTACTTGAAGGCGGTAATCTGCAACAGCTTGTGCGATAGCGAGCAGGTGCGCCTCATTAAAACTGCGTTTAGCTGCACTGCCACGATGTCCTGAAGTGCCAAAGGTCACTTGCTCAGTAACCTCTGCTACATTCGGGCTCAATCGATAATATAGGCTGATTAGTTTAGAAGTGTTGACCAAATCCTTTTGTTCAGCAATCTGCCCTGCTCTTTCATGTATAGCCAAAAACTAGCTCCTTTAGTTACTGTTATATTTTATATATTAAATTTTACTGGTGATGGCTGCAACTTGCTCTTCATCGGTACCAAATTGCGTTAATACTTCTGACAAAATAGTGCGTTTCTTAGCAGTGTTATTATTAGTCGTCACCCAAAAACCGCTGGTACCAATCTCTTTAGGATTCGCCGATTTACTGGCTTTCAGTAATGCATCCTTTGAAGTAGCAAAATACAAACGGTCGCGACCTTGGATCTGCAATACTTGCTGAAACTGGCTATTAGACGATTGGTAAACCGTATCGAGGATAAACAGAAAGCGTCCTACCGCTCCCTTTTGAGCCGTAAGCAGATCTGCATCTATAAGCTCAATGAAGTCTGATGTTGGGTTTTCTTGCACGACTTTAGGTTCTACCTCTGCTTCAACCACTTCCTTGTTGACTTCCAAGCTTGGGTGGCTAATGGTTTCAGGCTCTGTCTGTGCAATTGCATCAACGTGCAGCCCAAGTATTCGACGTAAAATATCAGAAGCACTCTCGCCAATATGTTCAGTCTTGCTGGCAATGTGACGGTAAAGCTCTTCATCAACCTCGATATATTTCATAACGTTTATCTTCCTTACGTAGAAAACTGGTTCCGGTGTTATTAATGACTATATTACAGCCCCGAATTATCCCCTCAGTGTAACGAGGTTTAGAGCCTTGATAAAGCACCAATAATTGAAAACTGCGATCCGCATAAAAAAGAGTGACAGTTAATCCTATTAAGCGCTCAATAATGCACCAAAGAGATGACAATTTAGTGACCTGACTTGGATTATTTTAATGATACAGGCACAATCTGGCTCAATTGTTCTTAGAGGTAGACATAAAATGCACTATACGACCAATGGCAATGGACCGGTTGTGATTCTAATCCACGGACTATTTGGTGATCTTGATAACCTGAAAGCACTTGGTAAAAGTTTAGAAGATAGCTTTACCGTCGTCAGAGTAGATGTCGCCAACCATGGCAATAGCAAACAGGTCACCTCTATGACTTATCTATCGCTAGCTGAAGATATCAAGCAGCTCATTGAAAGCCTCAATATCAGCAATGCGATTTTGATCGGCCACTCCATGGGTGGAAAAATTGCGATGGCGACGGCGCTGTCTTACCCAGAGCTGGTTAGTAAACTGGTGGTAGCTGATATTGCCCCCGTGACTTATAACAGTCGTCACGATAAGGTCTTTGCAGCACTTGAAAGCATGCCGCTAAGCCAAATAAAAGATCGACGCGATGCATTGAAACATATGCTTGAACACAACATCGATGAAGGTACAGCGCAGTTTCTACTAAAATCACTTGCACGTAGTGATGAAGGATTTAAATGGAAGATGAATTTACAAGGCTTAAAACAAAGCTATAACGACATAATTAGTTGGCCGACATTCACAACACCATACCGAGGTGCTTGTCTATTTATACGAGGCGCCGACTCAGACTATGTTACGTCGGCACACCGAAGCGCTATAATTGAACAATTCCCAACAGTTAAAGCGAAAACTATTGAGGGTGCGGGTCACTGGTTACATGCTCAAAAAGCCAGCATTTTTAACCGTATAGTTAAAGAATTTATTACCGATTAATGAGCTTAGAATTGCACGATTAAGGTGTAAATCGTCTAGCCGCTTTAAAACTTATGTGGTATATTCGCGCCACTTTTTTTGGCCAGAAGGAATGGTAGATGTTAATGCAATATATGGAACAGATTGAAGCTTTAGGCTTAAACCTGTTTTTTGCAGCCATTTTCTTTTTTATCGGTATGGCCATACACGATGTACTAAAGCAGGGTAAAGTCCCTAAATTTGGTCAATACATTGTTTGGTTAGTTTTATTTCTCGGCTGTGCCGGGTTTATAGCAAAAGGGATTATACAGATGACTTGGGAAGGCTCAGGCATCAGTTAAATACGAACTCAATGGCAAAAGAAACATCAGATAGAACCACCATTGATCTGTTCGCAACAGAAAAACGACGTGGTCGTCCTCGCAGCAACCCACTGCCGCGGGACCAGCAACTAAAAATTAATAAAAGAAATCAGATCCAACGCGACAGAGCGAACGGATTAAAGCGAATAGAGTTAAAGGTGTCACAAGATTTGTATGACGCCTTGAATGAACAGGCAATGGCCAGTAACATCAGCCGCAGTCAGTTAATAGAATCAATACTGCAGAAGCTTGTAAACGATTAAATGCTTCTGCAGCATAAATACCTTAAAGCGAACTAGATATTAAAGGAACAACAATGGCTACAGTAGGTCTTTTTTTCGGGTCTGACACAGGCAACACCGAAGCCGTCGCCAAAATGATCCAGAAAAAACTGGGTAAAAAAATGGTTGAGGTGAAAGATATCGCCAAAAGTACCAAAGAACAGATAGCAGATTATGATCTGCTTCTTTTCGGGATCCCAACATGGTATTACGGTGAAGCACAGTGTGATTGGGATGATTTTTTCCCAGAACTTGAGCAAGTCAACTTTGAAGATAAGCTTGTCGCTATTTTCGGTTGTGGTGATCAAGAAGACTACGCTGAATACTTTCTCGATGCGATGGGCATGGTTAATGAGATTGTTGAAGGTCGCGGCGGTATCGTTATCGGTCACTGGCCAACCGAAGGCTATGATTTTGAAGCGTCTAAAGGTTTAGTTGATGACAAACATTTTGTCGGACTAGGCATTGACGAAGACCGTCAACCAGAACTAACTGAAGAGCGTGTTGACGCTTGGGTCAAGCAGATCTATGAAGAGATGTGCTTAGCAGAATTAGAAGATTAATAGTCCATTAGGATTACTAAGCTTTAAAACAAAAACGGCATTTATGCCGTTTTTTGTGTTTGTAGTGATCATAAAAGATTTTTAGGTAGCAATTAGTAATGACAAGTATGGTTGAAGCCGATAACCCTTTGGCTCACTGGGATATATTTTGCGCTGTTGTCGATAACTATGGCGATATTGGCGTCACCTGGCGTCTTGCTAAGCAACTTACTAATGAATACCAGATAAACGTCACTTTATGGGTCGATGACTTAAAGAGTTTCTCCCATATACTGCCTTGTCTTGACCCAAAGCTTACCAGCCAAATACTGAATGGGGTAAAAATAAACCTTTGGAGTAACCCATTACCTGTTAGCTTTAACTGCCCAGATGTCGTCATTGAAGCATTTGCCTGTGACTTACCTGAACACGTTGTGCAAATCATGTATAACCAGCACCAAGCGTATAAAAATAATCTTAGCAACACTAAAGCGCCTGCTTGGTTAAACCTTGAATACCTTAGTGCGGAAACGTGGGTAGAGGGATGTCACGGTCTGCCCTCTATGCAAGCTAACGGTTTGAATAAGAATTTTTATTTCCCGGGATTTACCGCAAAGACTGGCGGTCTAATTTGTGAAAAAGACACCCTAGCTAAACGAGCACGCTGGCAAAGCAACCCAGATTGTCGTCAACAACTGTTTGATAAACTCGGCCTTATAGGAATTGCGAGTAGTGATACCGTCGTCAGTGTATTTAGCTATGAAACTCCGGCATTACCAGCGTTGTGCAATTTATGGATGCAAAGTAAAAAGCCCGTTCACGCACTCATACCTAAAGGGCGTAGTCTAAATTGTTTACACTCCTTATTGCCCTGCTCTATAACTGATCTTAAACCTGGGCAACAGATAAAACATGGTCAGCTAACCTTGCATATTTTGCCGATGACAGATCAACAAGGCTTTGATGAGCTGTTGTGGAGCTGTGATTTTAATATTGTACGTGGTGAAGACTCCTTTTTACGAGCCCAATGGGCGGCAAAACCTTTTATTTGGCATATCTATCCGCAAGAGGATGACTATCATCTGGTTAAATTAGATGCATTTCTCAAGTTGTACTGCAGTGACTTGGCTGATGATACCTCCAAAATATATAAAAAATTGAATATCGCGTTTAATATGGGAAATCCACAAGACACGCAAAAAGCATGGCAGAGTCTGACTGGTACCCTGCCCGAACTCACTAAAAACGCCAAACAATGGCCAATTAACACATTAAATGATACAGATCTTGCTTCTCGACTAGTTCAATTCGTCAAAAATAGCTAAGATACTGCGTTGAAATAGAAAAAACCTAAAATAGGAAATTGTGTAATGAAAACTGCTCATGAAGTCCGTCCTGGTAACGTGATCATGTTAGATGGCAACCCATGGGTTGTCCTAAAGACTGAAACAAGTCGCTCAGGCCGTAACGCTGCAGTGGTAAAGTTAAAGCTAAAGAACGTATTGCTTGACTCTACAACTGAAACATCATTCAAGGGTGAAGATAAGCTAGACGTTATCGTGCTAGATCGCCTTGATTGTACATATTCATACTTTGCTGATCCTATGTACGTATTTATGGATGAAGAATACAATCAGTATGATGTTGAAGCTGAAAACTTAGGTGATGCTGCAGCCTACATTACTGATGGTATGGAAGATGTTTGCCAGGTGACTTTCTACGAAGAGAAAGCGATTTCTGTAGAGTTACCGATTATCGTTACCCGCGAAGTGACCTACACTGAGCCTTCAGCACGTGGTGATACGTCAGGTAAAGTCATGAAGCCTGCTACTATTGCTGGCGGAAGCACATTAAGTGTTGCAGATTTCGTTAAAACTGGCGATATGATCGAAATCGATACTCGCACAAACGAATTTAAGAAACGCGTCTAAGCTTAAACGCGTTTCATCTAAGCCAACCGCGAGGTTGGCTTTTTATTGTCTAGATTACGGCCTACACAAATATAAATTGTATTCATTTACGCATTTTTGACACTGTAAGGTTAATTAAGATAATCGGCGAACAGACGCCTAAGCAATACATAACACTCCCCCAGGAGCACAGCCACAGAATTATCCTCCAATACCGTACGAAAATAACACCCCCAGTAGTGCAAACAGCTAACAGCAGCCTTATTTAACACTATCTTTGTAGAATCATTTTAGTTATTGTTCATTCCATGATGTCGTTAAGACAATAGACTCATTTTAAAAGCATTTTCGAGGTATTGATGCGCCCCATTATCAAATCCAATAAATTGGACTCTGTCTGCTACGATATTCGTGGCCCAGTGCATAAAGAAGCGAGAAGATTAGAGGATGAAGGTCACCGGATCTTAAAGCTCAATATTGGTAACCCAGCCCCCTTTGGATTTGAAGCCCCTGAAGAGATAGTTCGCGATGTCATTTTAAACCTACCAAGTGCTCAGGGATATTGTGAATCCAAAGGACTCTTTTCAGCCAGAAAGGCGATCGTTCAGCATTATCAATCCCAAGGCATATTCGGAGTCGATATTGAAGATATCTATATCGGCAACGGTGTATCTGAGCTGATTGTTATGGCGATGCAAGGCTTATTAAACAGTGATGATGAAGTGCTTATCCCCTCACCAGATTACCCGCTATGGACCGCTGCAGTCCATTTGTCAGGTGGTAAGGCACAACACTATCGCTGTGATGAAGAGTCAGATTGGTTTCCAGATATCGATGATATTAAAAGTAAAATTACTCCGCGTACGCGAGGGATTGTGCTGATAAACCCGAATAATCCCACCGGAGCCGTATATTCAAAAGAACTGATCCTAGAAGTCATCGAATTGTGCAGGCAAAATGACATGATTCTATTCAGTGATGAGATCTACGATAAAATCGTATATGACGACGCCGAGCATATTCCGTCAGCAAGCCTGTCAACTGACATATTAACAGTGACTTTTAATGGTCTTTCAAAAGTATACCGAGCTGCAGGCTTTCGAGTTGGCTGGATGATGCTAACAGGAAATTTAAAGTCAGCAAAAAGCTACATTGAAGGTTTAGACATGTTGGCATCAATGCGCTTGTGTGCCAACGTACCAAATCAACATGCAATACAAACCGCGCTTGGTGGCTATCAAAGTATCCAAGAGTTAGTACAACCTGGTGGACGCCTGCGAGAACAACGAGACACCTGTGTAGAGATGCTGAATCAGATCCCAGGCATAAGCGTGGTAAAACCTAAAGGTGCCCTTTATGCTTTCGCAAAACTGGATCAAAAGAAATTCAATTTACGCGATGATGAGCGTTTAGTGCTCGATTTGCTAAAAGAGAAAAAGATTCTTTTAGTTCAAGGTACTGCATTCAACTGGCCTGAACCTGATCACTTACGCGTTGTCTTCTTACCTTATAAAGATGAATTAGCCAAAGCACTGGGTGAGTTTGGTGAGTTCCTCGATGGATATAAACAATAAATTTTTTCGTTTCTAGGAGAGAACTACTTTTATCGATAAAACGACCTTAGGGTCGTTTTTTATTGAAGTGATTGTGATAATCTCAATAAGCTCTCACATGATGTAAGGAAACTAATGAGCCATTTATTTGCCCACTTAGCTAGAATGAAATTAATTCAACGCTGGCCACTTATGTACAACGTTAGAACAGAAAACGTTCAAGAACACTCGCTTCAAGTCGCTATGGTAGCGCATTCCCTTGCAATCATTAGCAACAAAAAATTTGATGGCAATTATGACCCTACCCAGGCAGCAACGATTGCTATCTTTCATGATGCGAGCGAAATACTTACCGGTGATCTGCCAACTCCAGTCAAATATTTTAATAAAGAGATAGAAGCGGAGTACAAAAAAATAGAAGCGATTGCAGAGCATCGTTTACTGGAGATGGTGCCCGAAGAATTTAAAGAAGACTATCAGGCACTGTTAACCAGTGAGTATGCTGACAGCCAATATAAGACATTAGTAAAGTCAGCTGACACACTTTGTGCATATTTAAAATGCTTAGAAGAGCGTCGGGCTGGTAATACTGAATTTAATACCGCGCAGAAGCGATTAGAGCAGAGTCTTAAAAATGATCCTAATCCAGCCGTAAACTATTTCATTGAATGTTTCATCCCAAGCTTCACACTCGATTTAGATGATATCAATAAGTTGCTATAAGTCTGACAAAGGAAGGCGCATGGATATTACCCCTTGGCATGAGAGACGTTTAATTGAAGACAAACACAGACGCAACGATCATCGTAGTCCCTATCAACGAGATCGTGCTCGCATACTGCACTCAGCGGCCTTTAGGCGGTTGCAAGCTAAGACACAGGTGCTTGGTGTCGGCCTTAACGACTTCTATCGCACTCGATTGACTCATTCGCTAGAAGTGAGCCAGATTGGCACAGGGATCCGTGCTCAGCTAAAACAAAAACACCCACAACAAGATGCATTACTTGATTCCATGAGCTTGATAGAATCTTTGTGCCTAGCTCACGATATTGGCCATCCGCCCTTTGGTCATGGTGGTGAAGTTGCACTTAACTATATGATGCGCGGTCATGGTGGTTTTGAAGGCAACGGGCAGACGTTTAGGATCTTAACCAGAATCGAACCTTATACTGAATATTATGGTATGAATCTCTGCCGACGTACACTACTCGGTGTACTCAAGTATCCTGCTCCCTACAGCCTACTGAATCGGAGCCTTGCACAAAAGGAAGTCAGTCACTTTAGACAGTTAAAACCCTCTCAATGGCCTCCTGTTAAAGGATTGTTTGATGATGACCTAGAGATCTTAGATTGGGTATTAGCGCCATTATCGGCAGCAGATAAAGCATTGTTTCTTTCTCATCAGCTTGTCGTTGGGTCCGTCCATCGCAGAACCCAATATAAATCTTTTGACTGTTCAATTATGGAACTGGCAGATGATATTGCGTATGCGGTTCATGATCTAGAAGACGCGATTGTTATGGGGATCGTTACCCGAGAGCAGTGGACTAATGATGTAGAGAGCAAGCTAAAACTGAGCCAAGATAATTGGATAAAAAACGAGTTCACGACAATAGGTGAAAGACTGTTCTCTAGTAAACATCATTTAAGAAAAGATGCCATAGGTACCCTAGTGAATGGTTTTGTAACCGCTATTTCCATTGTTGAAAACTTAGAATTCAATGAGCCTTTACTTAGATATAATGCGGCACTTGAGAGCGACTTTGATGAGGCATTAGAGGTCCTTAAGCAATTTGTTTATCAATACGTTATTCGAAAACCCGAAATACAGATGCTTGAATATAAAGGCCAACAAATAGTCATGGAATTGTTTGAAGCGTTTATCTCTGATCCAGAGCGATTACTGCCGACAAATACTCAAGAGCGCTGGAAAGAAGCACAGCAAAAAGGGCTTAACTGTCACCGCGTCATAGCGGATTATATCTCAGGGATGACAGATGAGTTTGCAGCTAGGCTGCATCAACACCTGTTCAGCCCCAAATCAGGATCAATGATTGAGTTAAATCGAGAACTTTAGTGAGTTAACCTTCTTAAACCGAGCAGGTATATACAAAAAAGGCACCTAACGGTGCTTTTCTTATTTAATTAGAGCCAGCTAAGCCATCACACCAGGAAATAGACCTTTAATTCCGGCGCCAATAACCTCGATGCCAATCGAAAGCATCAACAAGCCCATAAGACGAGTAATGACGTTAATGCCTGTGTTACCCAGCACCTTAAAAATTAGCGGCGCCATTCTAAACAGTGAGAAACTTAACAAACCAAACAGGATCACCGTAATAGACATGCCAATCAGGTTCTCAAAGCTATTGTGCTCAGCTGCAAAAACAATTACCGAACTAATGGCGCCTGGACCTGCCATCAACGGCAGCGCTAACGGCACGACCGCAACCGATTCCATTCCAGATGCTTCACGGTCTTCCTCTTTGTTGCGCTTAACCTCACCTAATTTACCTTGCAACATCGACATAGCAATAATACAAATAAGTGAGCCGCCGGCTATCCTAAAGGCAGATAGAGAGATACTGAACAGATTTAATATATGTTGGCCAGCAAAAATAGTGACTAGCAAGATCACAACAACCGCAAAATTTGCGATTTTACCGGTTTGATTACGTTCAACTTCAGTTTGGTGGCTAGTTAAACTTACAAACACCGGCAGCAGTCCAAATGGATTGATGATCGCAATTAACCCTAAGAAAAACTTTACATAAAGAGTTAAATCCAACGTCTTGTCCTCTGCGCCTTAGCGCGTCTATATTGGTAATAAAAAAGTTGCGCTACTCTAACGCAACTATCCAAAATCCAAAAATGAGATTTTCTAACCGAAATCACAACTTTGAATAAATTTTATTAATCGATTTTTAAAGCTGATGTTTACATAAATGTAACACCTTGTTGCTAAGATAGTTATTTTATTACAGATAGCAACATTTTTGCGGAGTTGATCACAGTGAACAAGGCCATTTGAGTGTAATTTTTCTCCATGGATTCAATTCTAGTTGTGAGAAAGGTTAGCAAAATCCAATTTTGCTAAATTTTTTTAGGATACACACTATGACAGTTACCAATGAACAGGAACTCAATAATCTGGTAAGCAGAGTCGTTGAAGCTCAGCGACAATTTGCCGATTATAGCCAAGAACAGGTCGATGTGATCTTCAGAGCTGCTGCACTTGCTGCAGCAGATGCCCGGATCTCGCTAGCCAAAATGGCTGCTACTGAAACCCGAATGGGCGTACTTGAAGACAAAGTCATTAAAAATCATTTCGCCTCAGAGTATATCTACAACAAATACAAGGATGAAAAAACCTGTGGGATCTTATCTGAAGATCCTACCTTTGGTACCATCACCATTGCTGAGCCAGTTGGCCTGATCTGCGGTATCGTGCCAACCACTAATCCAACATCCACAGCAATATTTAAAGCCTTAATTAGCTTAAAGACCCGTAACGGCATTATTTTTTCACCGCATCCAAGAGCTAAAAACTCTACCACAACCGCAGCTAGAATAGTGCTAGAAGCCGCTGTCGCTGCTGGTGCGCCGAAAGATATTATTGGCTGGATTGATGAGCCTTCTGTCGCACTTTCAAATCAATTAATGACCCATGCGGATATCAACCTTATTTTGGCTACTGGTGGTCCAGGCATGGTCAAAGCCGCCTACTCTTCAGGAAAACCGGCTATTGGTGTTGGTGCTGGAAACACGCCGATAGTCATTGATGAAACGGCTGACATAAAGCGTGCTGTTAGTTCTATATTAATGTCAAAAACCTTTGATAATGGTGTGGTTTGTGCGTCAGAACAAGCCGTTGTCATTGTTGATGAGATCTATGATGTCGTCAAAGAACGTTTCGCCAGCCATGGAGGTTATGTACTGAACGCTGCTGAAACGGCTGCAATGCAAGACGTAATCCTTAAAAATGGTGGTTTGAACGCTGATATCGTTGGCCAAAGCGCTGCTACCATCGCGAAAATGGCTGGCATAGAGGTTCATCACAGTACTAAGGTGCTAATTGGCGAAGTCAGTAATATCGACCAAGCAGAAGCCTTTGCCCATGAAAAACTATCGCCACTCTTAGCCATGTATCGCGCTGATAATTTTGAAGATGCAATGGATAAAGCTGAAGCATTAGTGACTCTTGGTGGTATTGGTCATACATCTGGCTTGTATACGGATCAAGATACTCAAGTTGAACGTGTAAAAACATTTGGCTTTAGAATGAAAACCGCACGAATTCTAATAAATACGCCCGCATCACAAGGTGGTATCGGCGATCTTTATAACTTCAAACTCGCTCCCTCTTTAACACTCGGTTGCGGTTCTTGGGGCGGAAATTCTATTTCAGAAAACGTTGGGCCAAGTCATCTTATTAACAAAAAAATGGTCGCTAAAAGGGCTGAGAATATGTTGTGGCATAAACTTCCATCATCTATCTACTTCCGTCGTGGTAGTTTGCCCATTGCTTTAGAAGAGCTATCAGACAAGAAACGTGCGCTTATCGTCACCGACAAGTACCTGTTCAACAATGGCTACTGTGATGAGACAATAAAAATCCTCAAGATCCAAGGGTTAGAAACCGAAGTATTTTATGATGTTGAAGCTGATCCAACGATGCAAATCGTTGAGCAAGGCGCTAAAGTAGCCCATAGCTTTCAGCCAGATGTCATCATCGCGTTAGGTGGCGGTTCACCAATGGATGCAGCAAAAATTATATGGGTTATGTACGAACATCCAGATGTCGATTTTGCCGACCTTGCTTTACGCTTTATGGATATTCGTAAACGTATCTACAAGTTCCCTAAGTTGGGGAAAAAAGCCAAGATGGTTGCGATACCCACCACATCAGGTACTGGATCAGAAGTCACGCCTTTTGCAGTGGTCACAGATGAAAAAACGGGTATGAAGTACCCTATCGCAGATTATGAATTGACGCCGAATATGGCAATTGTTGACCCGAATTTAGTGATGGATATGCCAAAATCACTAACCGCTTTCGGTGGTATTGATGCAATAACTCACGCATTAGAAGCCTATGTGAGTGTAATGGCAAACGAGTACAGTGACGGCCAAGCATTACAAGCACTCGATCTGCTATTCACCCATCTACCAGATTCTTACGAGCATGGCGCCAATGCCCCATTAGCCCGCGAGAAAGTACATAACGGCGCAACAATTGCGGGTATCGCATTTGCCAACGCATTTCTCGGTATTTGTCACTCTATGGCACATAAGCTAGGTGCAGAGTTCCACTTAGCACACGGTCTAGCTAACGCACTGCTTATTAGTAATGTTATTCGTTTCAACGCAACTGACATGCCGACTAAGCAGGCGGCTTTTAGTCAGTACGATAGACCTAAAGCATTATGTCGCTATGCAAAAATAGCTGAGTACTTAAAACTTGAAGGCACCATCGGTGAAGGCGTTACAGATGAAGAAAAAGTCGAGGCTCTACTTAAAGAAATTGATGTCATCAAGGAGAAGATTGGCATTCCAAGCTCAATCCAAGCAGCAGGCGTCAACGAAGCCGACTTCATCGCAAAACTAGACGAACTCGCCGAAGATGCATTTGATGATCAGTGCACCGGAGCTAACCCTCGTTACCCATTGATTAGCGAGCTAAAGCAGGTTTTACTTGCAAGCTATTATGGCACTGACTACAGCGATGAATAATTCTTATACTGATTGGTATAAGTAAAACACAGATATTTTGTTTTCATAGAAAAGCCTTAACAGCTCGCTGTTAAGGCTTTTTATTTTAGCTTAATGATGCGCTAAAGCTTTAGCTTTAATGCGATAAGCATGTAATAAAGGCTCAGTGTACCCAGAAGGCTGCGTGGTTCCTTTAAAGACAAGATCACAAGCCGCTTTAAATGCGATGCCATCGAAACTAGGAGACATATTAATGTAGCTACTATCACCCTTGTTCTGCTCATCAACAATCGCAGCCATCTTTTTAAGCGCGGTCATGACCTCTTCTTCAGTGCATATTCCGTGTGTAAGCCAATTGGCTAAATGTTGAGAAGAGATCCTTAGCGTTGCCCTATCTTCCATCAATCCTACATTATTAATATCGGGTACCTTGGAGCAACCTACACCTTGATCAATCCAACGTACGACATACCCCAATATGCCTTGTGCATTATTCTCCAATTCAAAAGCCTTTAACTCTGCAGATAGCTTTGATGGATTAGGCATTAGTGGGATGGTGAGTAGATCATCTAAACTCGCTCTATCACGATTTTTCAGTTCATTCTGCACATCTTCTACATTAATTTTATGATAATGCGTCGAATGTAAAACCGCGCCATTAGGAGATGGAACCCAAGCAGTATTGGCGCCAGCCTGCGGATGGCCAACCTTTTGCTCAAGCATTGCAGCCATTTCATCAGGCATAGGCCACATACCTTTACCAATTTGTGAACGTCCTTGCAGACCGCATTCTAAACCAATATCAACATTCCAATCTTCATAAGCTGCAATCCATTTTTGCTGTTTCATTGTCGATTTAGCAACAAATGGACCTGCTTGCATCGAGGTATGGATCTCGTCACCGGTTCGATCTAAGAATCCTGTATTAATAAATACCACTCTTTCAGAGGCTTCACGAATACACTCTTTTAAATTGACTGTAGTACGGCGCTCTTCATCCATAATGCCGACTTTTATCGTGTTTCGGGCAAGCTTTAACGCATCTTCAATACTAGTGAACAAATCACAAGTGAACTTAACCTCTTCAGGCCCATGCATCTTAGGCTTTACGATGTTTATCGAGCCCTTACGGCTGTTACTACGCTTGTTATTATGACCTTTAATATCATGTAGCGCGGCAAGCACGGTAAACATGCCATCTAACAGCCCTTCAGGTACCTCTTTGCCCTGCTTATCTAATACGGCATTGATTGTCATTAAATGACCAACATTACGCACAAATAATAAGCTACGACCCGGTAACACAAAGTGTTGACCATTTGGCGCTTTATAATTTCTGTCGTCATTAAGCTCTCTAACAATTTCTTTGCCGTTCTTAGCTAACGTTGCGGTTAAGTTACCTTGCATTAGTCCAAGCCAATTACGATAGATCTCGACTTTATCTTCGGCATCAACGGCCGCTACAGAGTCCTCACAATCCATAATAGTGGTCACAGCGGCCTCAACGAGAAGATCGCTAACTCCTGCCTTATCACCTTTACCAATTAGACTCCCAGCATCAATTTGGATCTCAATATGAAGACCGTTATTCTTAAGCAAAATAGCTTTAGGTGTTTTAGCCGCCCCCATATAACCCACAAAACGTTCGGGGTTAACAAGTTGCGTTGCTAATCCATTTTCAAGGGATATCTTTAATTGATCACCTTCAACCCAATATGCGGTTACATCAGCATGAGAGCCTTGAGTTAATGGTGCTGCCGTATCTAGGTGCTGCTTCGCAAACGCAATCACTTTAGCGCCGCGCTGGGGGTTGTAAGTTTTGCTTAGCTCTGCATCGTTTGACTCTGAAATCGCGTCAGTACCGTATAACGCGTCATACAAACTACCCCAACGCGCATTTGCAGCGTTTAGAGCAAAACGGGCATTTTTAACGGGCACCACGAGTTGTGGGCCTGCTTGCTCGGTAATTTCAGTATCAACGTTTTCGGTACTAATAGAGAAAGCTTCTCTTTCAGGAACTAGGTAACCGATATCGGTTAAGAAAATTTTGTACGCCGCTAAGTTAAAGTCTTGACCCTTATGACCAAGATGCCATTCATCAAGTTGAAGTTGTAGTTGCTCTCTCTTTTGCAACAATTTGTGGTTAATAGGCGCAAATTCAGCGACAAGCTCTTCAAACTTTGTCCATACGGTTTCAGCGGAGAACCCAATACCAGGGCAAATCTCTTCTTCGACCAGCTCCGCTAACTCTGAAGCAACCTTTAAGCCACCAATTTGAATATACTTAGTCATTTGTTGTCCCTCTTAATCCTTTGCAAAGTCCGACTGAACACTCGAGTCCACTTACTAACTACACCTAATTGGCGTTATATTCTTTAGCCTATATCAAGCAAGCTTCATTTATCTAATTTATAACAGCAATGCTCGATATTCACCACGCTTATGACTGGTGGCTTTTTGGTGTAAAAAAACATCACTTTGGTACAAATTGTTCAACTTACACTTTGCCGCGACTAAAGCTATCCGCCGTTTGGGTAATGAGCTGTCGCATCCACTTATGAGCTGGATTGTGTTGTAGCAGCGGGCTCCAGGCCATGGTTAGTGCTATAGGTTGAATAATGAAAGGCGGAGCAACGATGCTAACCCTGTCGTTATGTTCATGCTGTCTTGCCATTTTACTTGGTATGGTTGCGATCAAATCTTGTTGCTCTGCCAACAAACACGCTGCTTGGTAATGTCGGGTAAATACGGTAATTCGCCTTTGTACACCGATGCGAGTTAATGCTTCATCAACCCAGCCTAAACGTTGCACGTCAGCCGGGTCCATACCTACCCCGACTCCCATCCCTGTTTTACTGACCCAAACATGTTTTGCTTCAAGGTAACTATCGAGTGAGAACTTTTCTAATACAGGATTAGTCTTACTAATCAAACAGCTAAAGTCATCACTCCAGAGTACTTTTTGGTGGAACGATTGTGGAATACTGTCAAAACGGTTAATAACCATATCGACTCTTCCTTGTTCTACATCAGGGAAACTCACATCACTTGGGGTCATGATGTCTAAAATTACATTTGGCGCTTCAGTACGAAGTTTTGCAATAAGCGGTGGAATTAGCGTCGCTTCAGCATAATCACTTGCCATTACACGGAACACTTGTTCGCTTTCAGCAGCATTGAATTTGGCTCGTGGCTGTACTGCTTTTTCTAACCCAATAATTAATTCGCTTATTGTTGGCTGTAACTCTTGCGCCCTTTCGGTGGGCGTCATCCCTTGGCTAGTCCTTATCAACAAGGGATCATCAAACAATGTCCGCAATCTTTTTAAACCATTACTCATGGCTGGCTGGCTGATCCCAAGCTGATCCGCTGCCTTTGTAACATTTCGTTCACGTAACAGTACATCTAAATAAACTAACAAATTCAGGTCAATACGAGATATATTCATAAAATAAATACCGAGAATAAAAACTATAAATTAGACTTATTTAACCAAATCTAACTAATATTTTCAACGTAATCAATCGCCGCTAATCATATTGTTAAAGGAATATACACATGACAAACTACAGAAATAACATCGATGAAGCCGCTACCTTGATTAATGCAGAAGGTAGTGCATGGAATGCAATCAACCCAGAATCAGTAGCCCGTATGCGACTACAGAATCGTTTCAAAACAGGGTTAGACATCGCTAAATATACTGCAAAGATTATGCGCGAAGATATGGATAACTACGATAAAGACTCATCGCAGTACACCCAGTCTCTTGGTTGCTGGCATGGCTTTATTGGTCAGCAAAAAATGATTTCGATTAAAAAGCACCTGCTTACCACTAAACGTCGATACTTATATCTTTCAGGCTGGATGGTTGCAGCACTTCGCAGTGAGTTTGGTCCCCTTCCTGACCAATCTATGCACGAGAAGACTTCTGTAGCCTCGCTGATTAAAGAGTTATACACCTTCCTTCGTCAAGCAGACGCTCGAGAACTTGGCGGCTTATTTCGCCAGCTAGATACAGCTAGCGCTGCAGACAAGCCCGCAATTCAAGCAAAAATAGATAACTTCGAGACTCACGTAGTACCAATCATTGCTGATATTGATGCCGGTTTTGGTAACGAAGAAGCGACTTACCTAATGGCGAAGCAGATGATTGAAGCCGGAGCTTGCTGTATTCAGCTTGAAAACCAAGTATCTGACGTTAAACAGTGTGGTCACCAAGACGGTAAAGTGACCGTACCGCACGTTGAATTCTTAGCAAAGATTAACGCTGTCCGTTATGCATTTTTAGAGCTCGGTATTGATGATGGCGTAATCGTTGCGCGTACCGACTCATTAGGCGCCGGTCTTACACAAAAAATTGCCGTAACTAACGAAGCTGGCGATTTAGGTGACCAATACAATTCATTCCTAGAAGTAGAAGCTATCGATGCAGCAAACCTTGCCAACGGTGATGTGGTGTTCCAGCAAAATGGTCAACTAGTGAAGCCTTCACGCCTGCCAAATGGTCTGTTTAAGTTCCGTGCTGGTACAGGTGAAGAGCGTTGTGTTCTTGATTGTATTACATCGCTACAAAATGGCGCGGATCTACTTTGGATTGAGACTGAAAAACCACATGTTTCTCAGATTGGCGGCATGGTTAATGAGATCCGTAAAACCATTCCAAATGCCAAACTTGTTTATAACAACTCGCCTTCATTTAACTGGACACTAAACTTCCGTCAGCAAGTATTCGATTCAATGCAAGAGGCAGGACAAGATGTCTCAGCTTACAACCGTGACCAACTAATGAGTGTTGATTACGATGCAACAGAACTTGCGGTTCAAGCTGATGAGAAAATTAGAACCTTCCAAGCAGATGCTGCACGTGAAGCGGGTATTTTCCATCACCTGATTACATTACCTACTTACCACACAGCTGCGCTATCTACTGATAACTTGGCTAAAGAGTACTTCGGTGACCAAGGTATGCTGGGTTACGTGGCTAATGTTCAACGTAAAGAGATCCGTCAAGGCATCGCGTGTGTTAAACACCAGAACATGGCTGGTTCAGACATGGGTGACGATCACAAAGAGTACTTCTCTGGTGACCAAGCACTGAAAGCATCAGGTAAAGACAACACCATGAACCAATTTTAGTCTCTGTCGTCTTTGGGCTTGCTAAGTTTTTGAAGTGGACTTAGCCCCAAAGTGAGCTAACTCTAAAAGGCCTGCATTATATATGTAGGCCTTTTTATTTATCTAACGAACCACTAGTTTTGATAAAGCGCTTAACATTAATATTTTTAATCAATAAAATTCAACTCAGTAACGACAAATAAACACAAATATAACAGCAAGATAGTTAGCAACCTTCATTACACACATGCTCTGACTAAATGGCAGCTCAATTTTTTTCACTAAAAATCTTTAGTTCAAGCTCTGGTGATATTGAGTTATTGCGACCTTCGTGACTCCAGTCATTGCTTTATAGTAATACGCCATCCAGGTGAACAGTGAACAGGCTTAAAATTTACAGCTTTAGCTGGCAAATAAAACGTGACGAAGTTAACACTTCCTGAAGCCATGTATCAATATGTTACAGGGCTAACTTGTTGCATTACGCCAAAGTCGTTAGGCTGCGAGCAACTTTAACCTAGTAAGCCATAGCATGTCATTTAAGTACAAACCTTCTGCGGGATTTACCCTAATCGAACTGGTAATAGTCATCGTCATATTGGCTGTTTTATCTGTAGTAGCAGTACCTAAGTTTTTGAACCTCAGTTCCGATGCAAAAGCCGCTGACGTGCGTGCTCTCGCCGCTTTGCTCTCAACTCAAAACCAATTAGTGTATGCAAAAAGTAATCTCGCGAATATCGCAGCGCTGGAAGAGTGTTCTTTTCAGTGTGGTAATCACCCCAATTGGGATATCCCTGTCGGTGAATACTTTATTGATGCCAGTGGCACACGTTTATATGTGAGTTTGGGCTATCCCATAGCACCACTATCTTCATCAAGTACAGTTAATAACAATTACCGTACTGTTTTTGGTTTGGGTGAACAACAATTCTCTATAACCATAGCTCGCACCGAAAACTCGGCAACAGCGATAGTGCCTGCGGTATCTAAGGATAAGCTAACCGAGATAGAAAATGGACAGTATAGATGCCATGTGGTGTATAGCGCGCCGACAAAATCTCGACGTTATTCGGTTACGGCTTACACTGAGGATTGTTAGCATTCATGCAGCTAAAAGGCTTGCTAATTCGCACTAGTGTATAGGTGGCTTACATAAAGTAGTCATGTTCGACTTTGCTAATTCTTAACGCAAATTGACTGTACCAGCGCGCTTTACCCATCTGCTGCGCCTCAATATGTTCTGCGTTTTGTTTCCATGCTTTAATGGCGTCCAATGACTGCCAATAAGAGACGGTAATCCCTAACTCCTCTCTAGCCGACTCAATTCCCAAAAAACCAACCTGAGTTGCTGCAAGGGCTTGCATCCGCGTGCCCATTGCAGCATAACCTTCAGTATCGTTAGATAAAATAGAGGTAAATACTACACAGTAATAAGGTGGTTTTGGAGTATTCGCCAGCGTAATCATAAATATCCTTTTATTACAGAATGATCGAAAAACCAGCTTAAACTGGGTGGTAATCAATCTAATTTTTTGCAAAAAAAAGCCAGAACAAATGTTCTGGCTTCTCGTTTTCGCTGTTACTTCTCAGTCCAGCGATCCATCCAACCGAGAACGTTGTCGTACCATTGCTCTAAGTTATCTGGGTTTAAGATCCAATGATTCTCATCTGGGTAGACAAGCAATTCAGATGGGATCCCTTTACGCTGCATAAAGGTAAATGCCGCTAAACCTTGGCCATAAGGTACACGGAAGTCTTTCTCGCCGTGAATGACCAACATAGGAGTCTGCCAGTTATCTACGTAGTTGACTGGGTTAAACTTCTCATACAGCTCTTTGTTCTTAGCATACGTACCACCGAACTCATATTCAGGGAACCAAAGCTCTTCAGTTACGTAGTACATTGAGCGCATATCAAATAAACCAGCATGGTTAACTAGACATTTAAAACCATCATTCCAGTTACCTTGGATCCAGTTCATCATGTAACCGCCGTATGAACCGCCTAGTGCACAAGCTCTATCGCCATCTAACCATTTCTGTTGCTTAGTAACTGCAGCAAGACCTTTCTGTAGATCTTCAAGTGGTTTACCACCCCAATCTTTGGTAATTGAATCGGTAAATGCTTGACCATAACCGGTAGAACCATGGAAATCGATCATCACGACGCCATAACCTGCTCCAGCCCATAGCTGAGCATTCCAACGGCTGCTGAACGAGTTGCCGAATGACCCTTGTGGACCACCATGAACCAAGAAGGCTATCGGGTATTTCTCGCCTGCTTTATAGTTAGAGGGTTTAATCCAGTAGCCATAAACTTCTTCGTTGTTCCAACCTTTAAAGCTAAACTGTTGATACTCGCCAAACTTAATCTCTGCAAGCTTGTCTTTATTGATCTCAGTAAGTCTATTTAGATTTTGACCATCTAAATTAATAGAGTAAAGGTCACCGGGCTCAACCAGAGACTTTTTACTAAATACGATTTTGTCTGCATTAATACCAACGACGCTGTTACTACCTTCGTTATAGATAGTTTTTACGTCACCAAATTGAGTGTTTACTTCAAATATGGACACTTGTCCTACATCTTGTGCAGTCACGTAGAGTGTTTTGTTGTCTTTACCAAATGCCAAAGAGTGCGGGCTACGATCCCACATAGGTGCGACTTCTTTCTCTTGCCCTGTTACCGTATCACGTAACATTATGCGGTAACGGTCAGCTTCAAAACCAGGTTTTGACATTGCTAAGTAAGCTAAATAACGTCCGTCTGCGGAGTAAGTCGGATGTGCATCCCATGCTTTGTTAGATTCTGTAAGGTTCTTTGCTTCACCGCCATCGACGCTCACTTTCCATAAATCATAGTTAGTGATCCAAGCTTGATCTTTACTTGGCGCTTTCGCGCTATAAACAACATACTTACCATCGGGTGTGAAGGTTACTTCTTCCATACCGGAGAACGGTTTAGGCGGTGTTTCAGTGTCTAAACCCGCTGTGACGTCAATAGCTGTTGTTACTTTTTCACCATTTAACTTGGCAACAAACAGATGGCTTCTTGAATGATCATTCCAAGTATCCCAGTGTCTCACCATTAACTGTTTATATTCCCTGCCCGTTGACGTGCGAGCAGCCTCTTCTTCAAACTTCTCTTTCGAGCAGTTTAAATCTTTACACTCAGGGAAAACACGCATATTCACGACAGCTTGGGTGCCGTCATTAGAAAGTTTAAAACCTTCAACATCGAGCGGGAAATCTGTGACTTGTCTTGCTTCACCACCGTCCAGTGCAAGCTGATATAGCTGACTAGCACCATCACGAGCAGCAAGAAAGTAGATACTCTTATCATTTGGCCCAAAAGCTACGCTGTGCTCTGTCCCTGAAAATTGAGTTATTTGTTTAGCTGTCGCAGAGCTAGAGTTTAAATCTTGAATATATAGGTCTGAACTTCCCTTACCGTCTGCATCAACATTTTTCACGGCATAAACAACTTTAGTACCATCGTTCGACAGTACTGCTGAGTGTAGCTTGTTGATTTTAACCAATTGTTGAACACTGAAAGGCTGTGGGCTAGTGGCTTGAACGCTAAATGCAGCGCCCACTGACGCTAACGCCAAAATGATTGCAGTTTTTTTCATCGTAGTTATCTTATTGTTATGTTTAAAAAGAATCTTACCGAGATTAATCGGTATCTTTATCCCTGAAGCGATACAGCACACTATCCAAAATAAATGGCTTAAGCAATACGTTTAAGCCATTCAATTTGGCTCTAGTTGGTAGCAGTCTCATTTAAGGCCGTTTAAATGAGACTCTTTAGAGGTTATGTTCAACAGCGACTTTTGTCTTCTCGGATCCGAGCCTGTAACTGTTGAAATACAAGATGTTATTAGCTATTTAGTTTTAATTTCCAAATAGCAGGACCGGTATCGTGAGCATTAACGCCTTCTGAATCGACAGCCACTGTCACGGGCATATCTTTAACATCAAACTCGTAGATAGCTTCCATACCTAAGTCTTCAAAGGCAACTACGCGTGATTTCTTAATCGCCTTTGATACTAGGTAAGCGGCGCCACCAACTGCCATTAAATAACATGATTTGTGCTTTTTAATGGACTCAACGGTTGCAGGGCCGCGCTCAGCTTTGCCAATCATCCCCATAAGCCCTGTCTTCTCTAGCATCAGGTCAGTAAACTTATCCATACGAGTTGCTGTCGTAGGGCCCGCCGGGCCAACAACTTCATCACCAACAGGATCGACTGGGCCAACGTAGTAAATAAACTTACCCTTGAAGTCCACTCCTTTTGGCAAGCCTTCGCCACTTTCAATTAAGCTTTGTATGCGTTTGTGAGCTGCGTCTCGACCGGTTAACATTTTGCCGCTTAATAACACGGTGTCACCGCTCTTCCACTGCTGCATCTCTTCTTGAGTCACTGTATCTAAATTCACGCGGCGAACACTTTCTCCCACTTCCCATGTGATCTCAGGCCAGTCTTCCAAAGACGGTGGAGCGAGATCAGCAGGACCTGTGCCATCTAAATGGAAGTGCACATGGCGTGTTGCGGCGCAGTTAGGGATCATGACAACAGGTTTTGATGCCGCGTGAGTTGGCGCCGATTTAATTTTAATATCTAACACAGTCGTCACACCGCCTAGACCTTGAGCACCGATCCCCAATTTGTTTGCACGGTCAAAGATCTCGAGACGTAATTTCTCGTCTGTCGTTTCTGCACCGCGTGCTTGTAGTTCGTGAATATCGACAGGGTCCATCAATGACTCTTTTGCCATGACAGCCGCTTTCTCAGCAGTTCCGCCAATACCTATACCTAGCATTCCAGGTGGACACCAGCCAGCGCCCATAGTCGGTAGGGTTTTCTCTACCCAGGCCGCAATGTCGTCAGATGGGTTTAGCATCACCATTTTAGATTTATTTTCTGAGCCGCCGCCTTTTGCTGCAATGGCAACTTCGACATGATTACCTGGCACCATTTCAACATGCACAACTGACGGAGTGTTGTCTTTAGTATTCTTACGGCCACCAGCAGGATCGGCAACGATCGATGCTCTAAGTGGATTGTCAGGATTGGTGTATGCGCGGCGTACGCCTTCATCAACCATCTCTTGCACGGTCAAATCGGTTTTATCCCATTGGACAGCCATACCAATCTTAACAAAACAGGTCACAATACCAGTGTCCTGACACAGTGGACGCTTCCCTTCCGCCGACATACGTGAATTGATCAAGATCTGTGCAATCGCATCTTTAGCTGCGGCACTTTCTTCACGCTCATAGGCATCAGCCATTGAGTCAACGAAATCTTTTGGGTGATAATAGGAGATATATTGCAGGGCATCAGCAACGCTTTCGATTAAATCGGCTTGCTTGATTACAGGGACTACTTTGCTCACAGACACTTCCTTTTTAACAGACACTTATTTTGATAACCGATACATCCAGATAACAGCTCAAGATGTACGCTCCAGCAGCCTTAATGGCTTGTGTGTTTTGTTTTTATAACTTGTGTGAGCAATATGATACTCTTTCGCGACTTTGAGTTAAACATCACATTTTAGATAGGGTTAATAGATGAACAATATGACGCCTAAATCCGTTTATTCGATGCGTCTTGATTGGAATTTGACCACTGAAACCGTTTTCAGCCTTTTTTCCGACTCTCCATGGGCCATTTTGCTCGATTCTGCCAATGCTGATCACGTTGATGCAAAGTACGATGTGATCTGCGTTGCACCCATTGCAACATTAACTAGCAATCAAACGTGTAGTTACATCACGAAGTCATCCAATCGAGAAGCATTGTTTTCGCTACAGACTGGCAGCGAAAATAAACAGTTTATTACTGAAGAATATTTAGATGATCCATTTGAATTGTTAAACAAAACCTTATCTGAGCTGTTCCCTATCTCTAAAGAGAGCTTATTGCCCTTTTCTGGCGGTGCAATGGGAAGCTTCAGTTATGATCTCGCGCGTAATATTGAAAAGTTGCCTAACAAGGCTGCAGATGACATCACGCTACCAATCATGAATGTTGGCTTTTATGATTGGGCGCTGGTGTTCGATTACCAGCAAAAATGCTGGTCATTAGTCCATTACCAAAGCCAGCAAGCATTAACCAAGCTAAAGAACCAACTTGATGGCTTAATTGCCCAACAAGGCAAAGATGCACACACAAACTGCGCAGCCAACCAAGCGAATTTGGCTCATGAACCGTTTAAATTAACTTCTGCTTGGAAGAATCAAATTGATGCTAGGGATTATCATCAAAAATTCGCACAGGTACAACAATACCTTCAAAGCGGTGACTGTTACCAAATAAACCTCACTCAAAGATTTAGCAGTGAATATCAAGGTGATGAATGGCAAGCTTATCAAACATTAAGGCAAAGTAATGCCGCGCCTTTTTCTGCCTTTATCAGACTACCAGGTCATGCAGTGTTATCGATATCGCCTGAACGCTTTATTTCGTTATCGGGGTCTCAAGTTCAAACAAAGCCTATTAAAGGCACGATGCCAAGAGATAACGATCCTGCCATTGACAACGAGTTAGCACTTGAACTTGCCAACTCTGACAAAGATCGCGCCGAAAACCTGATGATTGTAGATCTACTTAGAAATGATATAGGTAAGGTAGCAACAGCAGGCTCGGTCTCTGTTCCAACACTTTTTGATATCGAGAGTTTTCCTGCAGTTCATCATCTTGTCAGTACTGTTACTGCCACATTGAAGCCATCTCTTAATGCTAGCGATCTGTTGAGATCCTGCTTTCCTGGTGGATCAATTACCGGTGCGCCTAAAATCCGAGCGATGGAAATAATTGAAGAGCTTGAACCCTCACGCCGAAGCCTTTACTGTGGTTCTATTGGTTACATTAGCCAAGACGGAAATATGGACACGAGTATTACTATACGAACCTTAGTGGCGCAAAATGATAAAGATAAGAATATTATCTACTGCTGGGCTGGTGGCGGGATTGTCGCTGATTCTAAGGTTGAGGCCGAGTATCAAGAAACTTTTGATAAGGTGAGTAAAATCTTACCCGTACTATCAAATATGAACCAAGAGGCGTAAACACATGGATTTAGTGGATTTTAGGCTCAAATTTAATCTCCACTCTTTACCTAAGGCCCATCACTTTCCCTCCTCACTGCCATTTGAAGTAAAGCAACCGTTACGAAAAGCCGCGGTGCTAGTTGCACTCAGTAGTTATAACGATCAGCTTGAGCTCATTCTAACCCGTAGACCTAGCCACCTGCGTCAGCACCCCGGGCAAATTAGTTTTCCAGGTGGTAAAGTTGAGAAGTTTGATCTGAGCTTTGAAGATACCGCACTGAGGGAAGCTCGTGAAGAGATCGGTTTACCGAACAAGCATGTCGAAGTGATTGGTATGTTGCATGACCATAAAACCTTTACCGGTTTTGATATCACCCCAATTGTCAGTATCATCTCTAAGCCGTTTACTCCTGTTATCGACCCTGGTGAAGTGGATGAGCTTTTTACTATACCGCTCTCATTCCTACTCGATAGTGACAACCGTCATATCCAATATTTCAGTCGGGGTGGGATTGAATACCCAGTTCATTTCATCCCTTACGGCCAATATTTTATTTGGGGAGCAACTGCTGCAATGATCGATCAATTGTGCAGGCTCCTAAGCCAAGACAGACCACTATCTAAAGTCAATATAACTGAATAGCACTGAGCAATTAAAAACTCCACACAATGTTACTAGCTTGAGTTATTGACTAAGATTGTTAGGGGATCGCTTTAGACCACGAAACGTATATAAAGTCCTGCGGCCAAAGAGCATAAAAACAGCAAAGGTATGTTTATCCACCAGCCAAGCCGGCTATGGGTCGCAATATAATAGTTGAAACCCAAATTGATAAAGCTAACCAAAGCACACCACCAAACAATATCAGCCAGTAATATCGTTTGCACTGGATCCCATTCAAGACGAACCTCGGCACCTTTACTTTGAAGGTAGCCAACTGCAGTATCGGGTCTTGCTTTATCAAATAACATCAGTGCATATATTGCTAATGACCAACCGACAATCGACATTGTAGTCAGTAAATATTGGAACGCTTTTAGCCTTTTCATCAATACTATCCGTAGTTTTAACCCTGTTTTTAAAAACAATACCAAGATCCAGACCAACTTACCTTACTTTCCACTTGAGAAAAGCTTGTATCAAGGTAATATAAACGACCAAATTTTATATTTAAAACGTTTCGTTGGAGAACTAAGCAACAATGAGCATTACATCTGTCGCTTCTGTGTTTAAAGGTGACTTTGCGATTGGTTCGCAAATCACAGTACGTGGCTGGGTTAGATCCCGCCGCGATTCTAAAGCTGGGATCTCATTCCTCGCTATTTATGACGGTTCATGCTTTGACCCTATACAGGGCGTAGTGCCGAATAATTTAGAGAATTACGACAACGAAGTGTTAAAGCTTACTGCGGGTTGTTCAGTCATTATGACCGGTGAGGTTGTTGAATCACCGGGTAAAGGCCAAGCCTTCGAAATGCAAGTGACTAATGTAGAAGTTGCCGGCTGGGTAGAAGATCCTGATACTTACCCTATGGCTGCTAAGCGTCACTCAATTGAGCATTTACGCGAGTTAGCCCATCTTCGTCCACGCACAAACATCATTGGTGCAGTCGCCCGTGTACGTAACTGTTTATCACAAGCGATTCATCGCTTTTATAATGAACAGGGTTACATCTGGGTGTCTACTCCGCTAATCACAGCATCAGATACTGAAGGTGCTGGAGAGATGTTCCGTGTTTCAACATTGGATCTAGAGAATCTGCCACGTGATGATAAAGGCGCCGTTGACTATAGCGAAGACTTTTTCGGTAAAGAGTCGTTCCTAACGGTTTCTGGTCAGTTAAACGCAGAGACTTATGCATGTGCGCTATCTAAAGTTTACACGTTTGGTCCTACGTTCCGAGCTGAAAACTCAAACACCAGTCGTCATCTAGCAGAATTTTGGATGGTAGAGCCGGAAGTTGCTTATGCTGACCTAGATGACGCCGCAAAACTTGCTGAAGATATGCTTAAATACTGCTTTAGAGCAGTATTGGCCGAGCGCCGTGATGATCTTGAGTTCTTTGCCCAGCGTGTTGAGAAAACCGCAATTGATCGTCTAGAAGCATTTGTCACCAGTGATTTTGCACAGATTGATTACACCGATGCTATCGAAATTCTTAAAGCTTGCGGGAAGAAGTTTGAATACGATGTTGAATGGGGTATTGATCTTCACTCTGAGCACGAACGTTACCTGGCTGAAGAGCATTTCAAGGCACCCGTTGTTGTTAAAAACTATCCGAAAGATATCAAAGCATTCTATATGCGTTTAAATGACGATGGTAAAACAGTTGCCGCTATGGACGTACTAGCACCAGGCATTGGCGAAATCATCGGCGGCGCACAGCGCGAAGAACGTTTAGACGTGCTTGATGCTCGTCTTGCTGAGATGGAACTTAGCCAAGAAGATTACTGGTGGTATCGTGACCTGCGTCGTTACGGTACAGTGCCTCACGCAGGATTCGGTCTAGGGTTTGAGCGTCTAGTTTCTTATGTCACTGGCGTATCTAACATCCGTGACGTGATCCCATTCCCAAGAGCACCAAAATCAGCGAACTTCTAAAGCTCGTTTGATATTTGTTTAAAATCAAAGCCTCTATTCTTAGAGGCTTTTTTGTTGCCATCATCAAAACATTATCTCTTTATTCCCTCTTCTGTAACCGCTCTACAGTCATTAATTAGGTTAGCTTTAGTATTCACTAATAAAACCTTTCTTGCTTTATATTGCCCTTTAAAACCAGCTAGCCTTAGCTACATAATCGATCATTTATTTAGCAACCCCTTAAGGCGCCTGATAACAAATAAGTTACAAAAAACGCTTTAAACGTGATCCGCGTCACAGTCAAGATGCTGTAGGGACATTCTGTCCTTTTCCCTTATAAATAAATGATCTAGCTCAAGCCTCGATAATCTGATTATCCGTAAGCCTCTGTAACCCCAAGAAAGCTTGACGCATATCAATATTTCCACCCTTTTTGAGGCCTAGACTGATGATGTTGAGCAAATTACTTTCAAGAATAATAAGGTTTAACCATGGAAACACACGAAGCCCTATATCAGCAAGGTGTGGCGCGAATGGAGCAATTGCGTCAATTGCAACCACGTCATAGTGAATCGCTGCAAGATAAAATGCTACAAAATGGCATTAGTCGCCGAGACTTTATGAAATGGACTGCATCTGTAACCGCAATGCTAGCGCTGCCACTGCCCTTTAGCACATTAGTAGCAGAAGCTGCAGAACTTGCTAATCGCGTCCCGCTAATTTGGCTGCATATGGCAGAATGTACAGGTTGTTCAGAATCATTGATCAGAACCGACACCCCTAATCTAGACTCTCTTATATTCGATCATGTCTCACTTGAGTACCATGAAACATTGATGGCCGCAGCAGGATGGCAAGCGGAAGAGAATCTTGAACATGCATTAGAAGCCTATAAAGGTAACTATCTATTAGCCGTTGAAGGCGCGGTTCCCACCGCAAACAACGGCGCTTACTTAACCGTTGGCTGCAAAGGCCATACAGGGCTTCATATTGTCAAGGAAGCTGCTGAGGGCGCTGCAGCAATTATCTCTGTTGGTACCTGCGCGGCATTTGGCGGTGTTCAAGCAGCAGCGCCAAATCCAACTGGTGCTAAAGGTGTTTACGAAGTCGTTAATAAGCCTGTCATTAACCTAGGCGGCTGCCCACCAAGCGAAAAGAACATTGTGGGTACACTGATGTACTTCATTATGTTTGGCAAACTTCCTGCTCTGGATATGTTTAACCGTCCTAAATGGGCCTACGGCGCTCGCGTTCATGATAATTGTGAACGTCGTGGTCGTTTTGATGCTGGCGAATTTGTTGAAGAGTTTGGCGACCAAGGTGCCAAAGACGGCTACTGTCTGTACAAAGTCGGTTGTAAAGGCCCCTATACCTATAACAACTGCCCTACAGAGCGCTTTAACCATCACACTAGCTGGCCTGTTTTAGCCGGACACGGCTGTATGGGCTGCTCTGAACCCAATTTTTGGGATGACATGGCTGACTTTGAAAAACCATTAGGTAGACAACTACTACACGGCTTAGACGCCACCACAGATACCATCGGCGCAGTAATTTTAGGTGCCACCGCTGTCGGTATCGGTGCCCATGCAGTCGCCAGTGTCTTTGCCAAATCTGAAGAGGAATAATCATGAGTAAACGTGTAGTTATCGATCCTATCACTCGTATTGAGGGACACCTGCGAGTAGAGGTAGAGGTTGACGAGAATAATGTGATTCAAAAAGCTTGGTCCTCTTCTACCCTCTGGCGTGGTATTGAGGTGATCTTAAAAGGTCGCACGCCAATGGATGTTGGTTTAATCGTACAACGGATCTGTGGTGTTTGTACCTACTCTCACTACCGATGTGGCACAGAAGCGGTAGAAAACGCGCTTGGGGTAAAAATTCCACTAAATGCTAAGTACCTCAGAAGTTTGATGCAAACCTCGCTCAATATGCATGACCATATTGTGCATTTCTATCACCTACATGGCTTAGATTGGGTAGATGTCGTTTCTGCGTTAAGTGCAGATCCAGCGCTTGCTGCACAAGTTGCTCTTAAATATACAGACAATCCTATTAGTGCTGGCGAAGGTGATTTACGCGCAGTTCAACAGCGGGTGAAAGGTCTAGTTGAAACCGGTAAGCTCGGTCCTTTTGCCAACGCTTACTGGGGTAACAGCACTTATCGATTTACCCCTGAGCAAAATTTGATTGCTTTATCACACTACCTTAAAGCTCTAGAAGTACAGCGTATTGCTGCTGAGATGCTTGCTATTTTCGGCGGTAAATCACCTCACCCACAGTCTATCGTAGTGGGCGGCGTGACGTCAGTGCGTGACATGTTAAGCCCTGCTCGTCTGCAGGAATGGAAACAAAAACATGCCATCGTTAATGATTTCATTATTCGCGCATACAAAGCTGATGTAGTAATGGCAGCGGAAGCGTTTGGCTCTGAACCAAGTGTGCTTGGTGGTGTAAACGTTAAAAACTTCTTAGCTACTGATGACTTCATACTTGGTGATGGACAATACATGTTCAACCAAGGCGTGATCATGAACGGCGACTTAGCTGGCGTGAGTGATTTGAACCCAGAGCTAATTAAAGAAGATGTCACTCATGCTTGGTATAAAGCAGATGGGGCACAACATCCTTATGACGGTACAACCGTTCCCGACTATACCGGATTTGTCGAAAGAGACACCGTTTACGGTAAGTTGCCGACTGTTGATGGAGATGGCAAGTATAGTTGGGTTAAGTCGCCTCGCTATCAAGGAGAACCAGTTGAAGTGGGTCCACTTGCCTGTTTGTTAGTGAGCTATGCTCGTGGTAACCAAGTGGTGGTCGATGCCGTCAATGGACTACTTGCTGCTACCGGGCTTCCTATTGAAGCACTATTTACAACTCTAGGCCGCACCGCCGCCCGTATGCTGCAAACTGTAATCGTTGCAGAAGAAGGCTTAAAAACCTTCGATGCCTTACTGACCAATTTGCAGTCGGATGAGTCGACTTACACCAAGCCAGAAATTGATAGCAATAAAGAGTATGTTGGCCACGCCATGATTGAGGCACCACGCGGTATGCTAAGTCATTGGATCCGCATCAAAGGTGGCAAGGTCGCGAACTACCAAGCAGTTGTACCAACAACGTGGAATGCTGGACCAGTTGATGGACAAGGCAAAGTAGGTCCTTACGAGGCGTCACTTATTGGCTTGAAACTCGAAGATCCAACCAAACCTTTAGAAGTCATTCGAATCATTCACTCTTTCGATCCTTGTATGGCTTGTGCCGTACATGTGATGGACTACAAGGGTACGAATTTGGGTGAATTCAAAATCGATCCCAACGGATTCTAGTTAAGGGGGTTAGCATGCCTACTCAATCTGCACCCTACCAAAGAGAACTTGTTTTTGGTGCGGCGATCAGGATTTTTCACTGGTTAAGAGCGTTAGCAATCTTGATCCTGGTGATCACGGGGTTTTATATCTCTTGGCCATTTTTGGTTGCACCAGAAAGCTCTGATGTTTTAGTACAGGGGTATATCCGGGCGGCTCACCAAATATTTGGTTTCCTACTGGTTTCCATCACGTTGGTAAGAGCTTATCTGTTTTTCTTCGGTAAGAGTGATATCGAAAGACGCTCCTTTAAGGATGTACTAAGTCCTAAGAGCTGGATAACTCAACTTAAGTCCTATTTATGGATGGGACATTTAGACAAAGCTGGAGTCTACGGGCCATTGCAATTTGTGACGTACTTAGCAATTTCGGTTGTCGCCTTTCTTATCTGTGTTACGGGTCTGGTGTTATATGCCAATGTATATCATCAGGGGCTCGGCGGTATGCTCGGCGGTATGGCCAATTGGGTCACTATGATGATGGGGGGGTTAGCCCCCGTTAGGATCTGGCACCACTACTTTACTTGGGTGTTCATCATTTTTGTTGTGATCCATGTGTATATGGCAGTGTGGAGCGGGATCCGTTTCAAGCATAACTCGGTGGACTCTATCGTCTCTGGTTACGATTACCATAAGAAGAAATAAAAGGAAAACATGAAGATATTGCTACTTGGTATTGGCAATGTCCTGTACGCCGATGAAGGTATCGGCGTACATTTCGTCAATTATATCCAAGAAAATTTCCGCTTCCATCATCCACAACATCAGCTTGATATGATGGATGGTGGCACCCTTGCGCAGGGGCTTATTCCCACTTTATGCAAATACGATTACTTACTGGTTGTTGATACCGTTAACGCCAACGGAGTTGAGCCAGGTGAAGTCTACTTTTTTGATTTTGATAACGCTCCCCCTGAAATTGACTGGCAAGGTAGCGCTCATGAAGTAGAGATGCTGCAAACGTTAATTATGATGGAAATGGTAGGCGACAGACCGAAAACATTTGTACTTGGCGTAACACCAACGGTGCTTGAACCTATGACTCTCGGCCTTACGCCGCAAATTCAAGCCGCTGTACCTTTGATGGAAAAAACCTTGTTCAATCACTTTGAAACACTTGGCTTCTCACACTCTCGACATGCCAACATTGATATTAATGATCTCATTCCCGACTCATACAAACGTGGTTTAATCTCAGATGAAGAATATTAGATTTGAATTTGACTGTCAGCGCGAGGTGCCCTTCTATGGGCATCTCTGCAATCAATACTTATTAAACGAACAATATGATGTGAACATTGGTCAAAATGGTCATCGCTATTTTATTGAAGCACAGGGCGAACAAGCAGATCTAGAATCCTTAGCAGATGCCATTGCAGAAGACTTTTTAATCTCCTCTTGGCTGATAAAACCACTTATTACCTTAATCGACTCGCCAATAGGCAGTAAAAAACTGATTCAGCACTCGCCACTAGCACAGGAATACTGCCAACAGTGCCAGCCTCATTTTGGCGACAACCAAGCTAAACACTTTGGCCAGCTAGATTATGTCTGCCCATGTTGCCAAGCAGATAAACGTATCAGTCAGCAGCTTAAAAACACAGGATTAGATGATGTTAAAATACTGCTAAATAAGCTAGAGCAGCAAGGACATGTAATTTTGCCCTGTGGCACAAAAGATGCTGCAATTAGCATTAGTTACAAGCCAAACAGGAGTAACCAAAAAAGTAACCGACAGAACCTGGTGATCTGTAACCCAAATAACCTTAATGCCCATTTTGTGGTCACTGAGCAGCAAGTACTTGCTCTGTCGAGCATTGAAAAACCACTCATTAGCTGTCGCCCGATCGATAACCACCCTAGGCTGACCGATCCTCTTTACGCGCTTTGCTTTGCTAATTCACGATTACTAATGGTGATCTGTGAACTGCTGCGGCAGCGCGGAATCGACTGGATCTACATTGAGGGGGCTAACAATCCGCACTTTACCCGAGTAGATTCTCACTGGCTACCGCTATGTGAAATAACAGAAGATAACAACATACTAAGTTACCTTTCGAGTAAGCAACCATTGCACGATGATGCACACTATGGCCGTTTTCAAGTGCAGTGGAAAAAAGATCATATTGAAGTCTGCACTGCTAAGTCAAATATCCAACAGGATCTCGGTACTGATGCAAATTTAGATCATGAGGCAGCGACATGTGCTCTGCATGCAGCAACCTTATCTCTGAAAAAGCCAAAGAACTGTGCCGTGCTTTATCTAAGTGATTCAAATAAAAGCCGTATAGTTACTATGGACGCTAAACAGCAATTGGAGCTGTTTTTCGAATTTCCTACTTTACCGGATAACGGTTATGAAATAGTTCACCAAATTGATGCCTCTCCACAGAAACAATTGTTCGACAAATTTAAACAACGATACCCTGATGACTACCTTGCTCTATTAGCGTTAAAACTCGATGGCTCAACTAATAATATTCAGTCGTTATGGGCGATAGCTGCTGTGTTACTTGGCGCGACGAACGGATGTCACTCGGTTCCCGCAAATAAGGTATTGCTAAGTGATTTTGTTATCGCCAATGCTTTGCGCCATAGGGGCAGTAATGCACCGCGTATAGACTACCCTCTTACCCGTGGTGAAGCCCATAGAAGTCTTAATTGGTGTAAAACTCTTGGAAGTATCCTAAGTTTTAGGCTTGCAGAAGATGGAAATATTGAAAAGCTTGCGTTTGGTATGCATGACTCTCTTGCTGACTTTATCTGTAACTGGGTTGAACATTTAGATCAGAATATCTCTATAAAATCAGTGGTACTCGCCGGAAGTAGCTTTGATAATGAGCTTTTAGGCAAAAGAATAGCTTTACGGTTAGGTAAAAACTTCGATCTAAACCCTAATGCTCAAATGGACTTGGAAGGACTTAACATAGCAGTAGGCTCTCTGTTTTTAAAACAGCGAAGACATTAATGACTTTAGCGTTAATTCGAGTAAAAATTAAAATAACCGGCATCGTTCAAGGTGTCGGTTTTAGGCCGTTTGTTTATCGTTTGGCACATCAACTTGCACTAAGTGGCAGTGTGCTTAACAACAGCGAAGGGGTAACCATAGAAGCACAAGCTAATGAGGATACGATTGAGCAGTTCAAACGCCTGCTAGCTTCGCCGCCTCCGCTGGCTCGCATTGATAGTTTTGAAGCCAAACAGATCCCACTAGTAACGGCAGCAGAGCAATTTAGTATCATCCACAGTCAGAATAATGCAGATGCAATCGTCGCTGTCTCTGCAGATAAATGTACTTGTGATGATTGTTTGGCTGATATAAGCAACCCAAAGTCTCACTATTTTAGATACCCGTTCACCAACTGCACAAATTGTGGTCCTAGATACACCATCATTAACAACTTACCTTACGACAGGTTCAACACTAGCATGGCAAACTTTACCATGTGCCTTGCCTGTGAACAGGAGTATCAAGATCCATTAAATAGGCGCTATCACGCGCAACCAGTAAGTTGCCCTAACTGTGGCCCTCAATTGCGCTTTTGCAATTCAAATTTGAGCATAACTAACAGCACCACAGAGCCGTTAGTACAAGCAGTCGAAGCGTTAAAATCCGGTGGGATTATTGCAATTAAAGGGCTTGGTGGTTTTCATCTAGTCTGCGATGCCACTAACCACCAAAGTGTAAGGACTTTACGTCAGCGTAAGATAAGGCCAGCAAAGCCTTTGGCCATAATGGTTAAAAATAGCCAAATCGCAAAGAAATTAGTAACAGGCAACAATACTGAGTGGCAAACACTAGCAAGTAATGAACGACCCATTATTGTTATGCAAAAACGTCGAAATCCTGAGTTAGAGATCAGCAATATGATTGCTCCAGATATCGATAGACTCGGGATTTTTTTACCTTATACCCCCTTACATAATATGTTGCTGCAACTTATTGATTGTCCCTTAGTGATGACAAGTGCTAACCTTTCAGGAGAGCCGATCATTACGGAAGGTATAGACGTTGCGAGCAAGCTTGGGCATATTGTCGATCATATCTTAGATCACAATCGTCCGATTCTAAATGGCTGTGATGACAGCGTCGTTCAAGTGATCAATAACAGGTTACAGATCTTAAGGCTAGCCCGTGGCTATGCCCCGCTATCTATCTATAATCCTCAATATATCGATAAACCTACACTCGCCCTAGGTGCGCAACAGAAAAACACCCTCTGCTTTGCTTTCGGTCATAATCTTTTTCTAAGCCCGCATATAGGCGACTTGGTGTCTATCGAAGCCGAACGTTACTTTCATGACACATTAACGACTTTCTCTCGGCTATATCACTTCAAAGCAAAAGAGTTGGTGCATGACATGCACCCTAATTACTTTACGAGTCAATGGGCTGCTGAGGACGACTCAACCACAAAAACAGAGGTTCAGCACCACTATGCTCATGTACTAAGTGTACTGGCTGAAAATAAAACCACCGAACAAGTGCTCGCTTTCACATTTGACGGAACAGGTTTAGGTAATGATAACAGTCTTTGGGGCGGCGAAGTTTTGCTTGCTGATGCCTATAATTACCAACGTATCGCTCACTTATCCCCATTTAAACTTATTGGAGGTGAACAAGCGATTAAGCAACCTATAAGGCTACTTACATCTATATTACTTGAAAAATATTCACCAGAAGAAATTGCCGCATTAAAACTGCCTGCCATCGAAAGGTTAAGTGAAAATCACTTCAATAACCTTTGCACTGTATGGCGTAACACATCGCCTAAAAACCTCACCAGCTCTATCGGTCGACTATTTGACGTTGTTGCTGTCATGCTAAATCTTGTGGACAATATTCAATATGAGGGTCAAGCAGGGATACTACTCGAAACCGCCGCAAACAGAGTCAACTCCCCCAGTGACGTGAATATAACTCAAGGGAGGATAAATGAGGGATCCCAAGGAAATGTTGCTGAAACTAACTGCTCTTTTAAACTACATTTAACCCAAGACAATCAATGGCCAACCATTGAACTGATTGAGCAGCTGGTGGCAGAAATAAACAAAATGCCCCTCACCTCAGACAGAACGAATGTAATCGCCAAAGCCTTTATGGATTGTATCGCCAACATGATAGGTGATGTTGCTAAAGACTTTAAGTCTACCCCCATTGTGTTAACAGGTGGGGTATTTCAAAACCGTTACCTATCAGAGTGCTGCGAAAGGCTACTCATAGCCCAAGGAAACCAAATCATGCAACCAAATTTAGTGCCCATAAACGACGCTGGTATAGCGCTCGGACAAGCATGGTTTGCAATCCATAATAGCGTAGAAACCGCTGTCGAGAACGTTGGTAACTGACCAGCGCAAACGTGACATCTATCGCAATTTGAATCCTATTAACCTGATTTACATCAAGGTCGCTCAGCTTATTGTGATCGACAATGAAATATAACTTATTATAACGGAGTTACCTATGTGCCAAGATTGTGGCTGTTCAATTACCCGTCATGACCATTCTTTAAGCCCAAGCCAGGCTCATGCTGACGACAACATAGCAACCAATCCGCAATTAAATGATAAAAAAACCTTATCTGTTATCCATAAGATATTGGATAAAAATGATATTGAAGCACAACACAATCGACAACACTTCGAAGCACAATCTGTGACAGCTTTTAATCTTATGAGTAGTCCTGGTAGTGGAAAGACAACCCTGTTAGAGCATCTACACCTGCATACCGACCTTAATTATGCAGTTATAGAGGGCGACTTGGAGACCTCAAGGGATGCAGATAGATTGAAAGCTAAAGGCATAGATGCTTTTCAAATTCAAACGGGCGCTGCCTGTCATTTAGATGCATTTATGGTACACAGCGCGCTGCATCATATCGATTTAAATCCATTGGATATCTGTTTTGTAGAAAACGTTGGTAACTTGGTTTGCCCAGCCAGTTACGATGTGGGTACCCACAAAAATATTGTATTGCTTTCAATACCTGAAGGGGATGACAAGATAGAGAAGTATCCTGTTATGTTCCGCCGTGCTGATGTTGTGCTGATCACCAAGGCTGATTTAATGCCTCACTTTGACTTCAGTATCGCCGAATCAAAAGCCCAACTCAAAAAACTAAACCCCAACGTAGAGCTAATTGAAGTATCAGTTAAAGACGGCAAATCTCTTGAAAATGTCGTTAATTGGTTGGCGAAAAACCTTCAAGGAGCAGCATAATGTGTCTTTCAATTCCCTCTCAAGTGGTTGAAATCCACCAAGGTGAAGAGTCTGTCACTGTCGATACCATGGGGGTAAAGCGCAAGGTTTCGAGCCACCTCATGACAGAGCCGCTTGAGCTTGGCGACTATGTATTGATCCATATTGGATTTGTGATGAATAAGATAGATAAGGCTGATGCTCAACAAAGCCTTGCCCTTTATCAGGAGATCGTCACTAAACTTGAACAAGAGGAGCAAGGATGAGCCTCTCTTTAAAAGAACTATACAAAGGCTTTAGAGATCCCGAAGTCATCAAGTCATTAGCAAAAAATATCGCCGCTGAAGCTGCTAAATGTAATGGCAAAATTAATATTATGGAGGTTTGTGGTGGCCATACTCATACCATTATGAAGTATGGCATTAATCAGCTATTACCCGATAATATTGAGTTTATTCATGGCCCAGGTTGCCCAGTGTGTATTATGCCCAAAGAGCGCATCGATCATGCAGCAGCACTTGCCAGTATGCCGGATACCATTTTAATTACCTTAGGTGACATGATCCGTGTTCCAGGCTCAAATGGCAGTCTGGCTCAATTTAGAGCGAGTGGCTGCGATATACGTCCTATCTACGATCCTCTAGACAGCTTGCAGATCGCAAAAGATAATCCTGATAAAACAGTTATTTTCTTTGCTATTGGGTTTGAAACATCAACCCCAATGACCGCGGTGCTGATTGAACAAGCCGAAAAGCAACAAGTTAATAATTTACTGTTTCACATTAACCATGTACTGGTGCCCCCCGCTATTGATGCGGTTATGGCCGATCCTTCCGCTAAAGTTAATGCTTTTATCGGTCCAGCTCATGTCAGTGTGATAAGCGGTGCAAAAGTGTACCGCGCTGCAGTCGAAAACTATAACACGCCGGTTGTCGTCTCTGGTTTTGAGCCTGTGGATGTGATGGAATCTATCTTGATGATTACCAAGCAAAAAGCCAATTCGCAGTCTCTATTAGAGAATCAATACAGCCGCGCGGTATCTGAACATGGAAATCTCGCCGCACAAGCACTCGTCGACAAATACATGGTCGTTAGGCCTAATTTCAGGTGGCGCGGATTAGGACCAATTGCTGACTCTGCTTTGATGCTTCGGCAGAAATACCAGCATCGAGATGCTGAAATTGTGTTTAGACAACAGCTACCGACACAAGAAATTGATGACCACAAAGCCTGCCAATGTGGCGATATCTTGCGTGGCCTATCTAAGCCAAAGGATTGTAAGGTTTTTGGTCGTGGCTGCAGTCCTGAAACACCACTAGGCAGCTGTATGGTGAGCTCAGAAGGTGCATGTAATGCTTATTATAGATATAACGGAGTAACTGAATGAGCACTGTTAATATGAACAAAACCGTTCAGCTTAGCCACGGCGGTGGTGGTAAAGAGATGAACCGCCTGATTAAGGATATTTTCTTTAAAGCGTTTGATAACAAAATATTAAGAAACGAAGAGGATTCAGCTAGGCTTCATTTCAGTGGTAATACTGCATTCACTACCGATTCTTTCACTGTAGCACCTCTCTTTTTCGCAGGGGGTGATATAGGAAAGCTTGCCATTGCAGGTACCGTCAATGATCTTGCGATGATGGGTGCTGAGCCACAATATTTAAGCAGTAGCTTCATCATTGAAGAAGGCTTTCCAATTGACGATCTAAAAAAGATTGTCGCAAGCATGGCAAACGAACTTAAAAAGTCTGGTGCCCGCATAGTATGTGGCGATACTAAGGTCGTTCCCAGAGGCTGCGCCGACGGACTGTTTATTAACACTTCTGGTGTAGGACGAATTATTAATAACGGTATTTCAGTTAGAAACCTCATGCATGATGATGTCATTATCGTTTCACGGGACATTGGCCGGCACGGCGCTGCCATTCTAATGGCTCGCGAAGGATTAACAGTTGAATCTGAACTCACCAGTGATTGTGCCACCCTCTGGCCTATAGTAGAGCAGCTAATAGCCAGTAACGTTGACGTGCATGCTATGCGTGATGCGACTCGTGGTGGTTTATCTGCAGTATTAAACGAGTGGGCAACGGCCTCACAAGTTGGCATTACTGTCAATGAATCAGACATCCCCGTTAGTCAAGAAGTCGCAGGTTTGTGCGAGCTTTTTGGGTTTGAGCCATTTGATTTAGCCAATGAAGGCACTTTTATCCTTGCAGTCGCCCAAGATTGTGCCGAGAAAACCCTGCAGATTATGCACACATTTTGTCACTGCGAACAAGCAGCTATCATCGGCAAGGTTAATGATATTAAAGCGGGAAAGGTGATCCTTAATACTCCTTGGGGAAGTAGTCGATTTTTAGATGTACCACAAGGTGAGTTACTACCGAGGATCTGCTAGTGCATGAATATTCGATTGTAACTGCGCTTATTGAACAATGTGAAAAGCTAGCACAGCAAAACAGTGCAAATAAAATTACCCGCGTTGACATAAAGCTAGGTATTTTAAGCGGTGTTGAGCCGGCGTTATTAAAAACAGCATTCGAAGCGTTTAAGCTAGAAGGGATCTGCCATGAAGCGCAGCTTAATATGCAGATCCAGCCTTTAGTATTGCAGTGTCATTCATGTAATGAACGAACAATCCACCAACAACGGAGTATTGTTTGCGACCATTGCCTAAGCACCAATACCACAGTACTCGACGGAGAAGAGATGTTGTTGATGCAATTGGAGCTTGAGCAGAGTTAACTTTTGTATTTGGATAAAGGAAAAACACCATTAAAGTATTAATGGTGTTTTTGTAGATAGAGGTATAGCTAAGCCTGACTACGTTCAACGCTAGTTAGTGGCATGCCTAAATTCATCAGATAGCTCAGCTTTAGATCTTTTCAAATTCTTCTGTGCTTGCTCGAAGTAACTCGGCGAGGTATCAATTGCTCTTTCAAACAGCTCTATTGCTTGATCATATTTACCTTCTAACATAAGGAAATATCCAAGGTCATTCAGCGCATCGGCCGGCTCCATCGCCTGTTCAAATGTTGCAAGCGCTCTTTTATATAAGCCCTTCCTAACATAAACTAAACCAAGGTTTGTCCAAGCTCGATCTAGGTTTTGATCTTCTCTAATCGCTTGCCTTAAATACCTCTCAGCATTCGTTAACTCCCCAGTCAGATAATAAGAATATCCTAGATTAGAGATTAAGATAGCTGAATGAGGTTGCAGCTCGAGCAGTAAACGAAAATATTCACGAGCGCTTTCATGCTCGTTTTGAACATCATCGAGAATTGCAATTGCGTTGTATACTCTTGCTGGCGAGTCTCGGTCAGGAACATACAGATTGCCAATCATACGACTTACTGAAACCGATGCTAACCTTTTCTGGTCAAGCTCAATGGCTTTAGTCAGGTGTATTCTCGCTTCTTTATATTGGCGTTTGTCCATGCTTACTACTCCGAGATCGGCATGCACCATAATGAGATTTGGGTCTAAAGCTAAAGCTTCGTTGTAGGCTCTAAAGGCGATCTCTGGATTACCACGCATAGTATGGATCCGGCCTATGTGATAAAAAGTCTCTGCATTTTTAGCGTTAAAATCTAATGCTTGGATGTATGCATACAATGCTTTTTCAAGATTTCCAGATTGTTCCTCTTTGCGCGCTTTCATTAAAGCTTCAGCTTCAGTCTGTGGCGCTTCAAAGTCAGAAGTGATAGAAGATAAAGCCCCCGCATCAAGAAGATCCTGCCTGTCTGGAGCCTTAATTTCTTGAGGTTCTTCTGGTGTGGTTGAGGAACAGGCATTAAGAGTACCCAGGAATAAAAACAATAACAAAAAGCGCATGCAGCGTTTATAAGTACCCCGTGTAGCCATCATATTTATCCTTATACTTCACCTTGGTGAAGACTCTATTAGAATGCTTGTCCCCAAACTTTCATTACTTTTAGAACAGCAGGACCTACTGCTACAATAAAAAAGGAGGGCCATATACAACACATCATAGGAAATATCATCTTAACGGCTAGCTTAGCCGCTTGCTCTTCAGCTGCCTGTAATCGCTTATCGCGATATTCATCAGAAAAAACTCTGAGGGTTTCTGCAATACCAGTACCTAAACGCATGCTTTGCGAAATTGCAGAATTTAGTCCCTTAATATCTTCTAGGCCGGTTCTATCTGTGAATTCTTGTAGAGCCACTTTAATCGTTAAACCTGCGCGTACCTTACTGCAGACTAATTCTAGCTCACTGGCTAAGCTTGGATGACTAAAAGCAAGTTCTTTGGCTACACGCTGCAGAGCGGCCATTAATCCTAATCCGGCTTCGCAACACACAACAAGCAGATCTAATGCATCAGGAAAGCCGACTCTAAGTAGCCTCATGCGTCGATTAGCCAAAGATTGCAGAATCATCGAAGGTAAAAGAAAAGCACCACCTATAAACAAACAAAACAGATAGATAAGCCATATACCAGTTAAATCAGGAAAAACATTCAATACCAATATAAAGCCTAAAATGCTCAATAAAATCAGCATTATTTTGCTTGCATTAAAAAGGGCTAAAGCGTTTTCAGAATGGAATCCTGCATGAATTAGTAATCGCCTAGTTTCGGTATTAGAAAAGTTTAAAAAAGGCTTTTTCGCTATATTGGCTATGCCGTGCTCTAATGTAGAGGTTACATCCTGATTGTGGCTTACAGTATGATCGCCTTGTAATAGCTTAAGTCTGCTGCGTATTGGAGAATAGATACCACTAATAAGGTAAGACAATGAAATAGCCAAAGTGACACCCGCTATTGCCGCAACAACATAAATTGCCCATTCAACATGCTCTGGGTCATCGAAAAACTGACCAAATAATCCTATGAGAAAGTCCATAATTACATATCGATCCTAATTAATTTACTGATCCAGAAACCACCAATTACCATTCCTAATCCACCCCACATTAGCAGTGAATTACCATCTTCGGTTTCAAGCAACTCACCCACATAACCGGGTGTCTGAACGTAGATAACTGCAAACAAAACAAAAGGAAGTAAGATAAGGATCCAAGCTGACAACCGGCCTTCAGCAGAGAGCGTTCTCACTCTGCGTCTGAACGTAAAACGTTGCCTTATAACACGAGAAAGGTTATCAATATTTTCGGCCAAGTTACCTCCTGTTTCTTTTTGCACCATGACAGCACTAGCAAACGCCATAGCAGAAACACTAGGGATCCTTTCTATAAAGGCTAAAATCGCTCTTTTGGTATCTTTACTGTAATTAATATTAGCAAACATTAAGCTAAACTCTTTTGCTAATGGACCTTCCATCTCCTCAGTTACTAGCTTTACTGCATCAGAAAATGAATAACCTGCTTGTAATGCTCTTCTAAGTACATCTAATGCATCTGGAAAACTCTCTTCTATCTTATCCATCCGCTTGTTGGTATCTTTTTTGAGTTTGAAGTTAAACAAAAATATCACGGCTAAAAACACCACTAAACTTACAATCGGTTCTGAGAAATAGCCCCATATAAATACTGAAATAATACTTGCTACAATCAATGATAAAGCAAGATATTGATGGCCCATTAGTTTGTAATCTGCAAGCTCAAGTTGATAACTCAAATTTTCGATAAACTCAAAGCTTTCTAACCAACGTCCAAAAGAACCGAGTTTACTGAGCTTACTTTTACGCAAGAGTGATGTTTCATAGGTAACATCACCAGTTTCTTCAGATAGTTGCTTGAGACGCTTTCTGACTTGAGCAGTATTAGCTCTCTGGGGACTGTATACAGGAAGAAAAAGTGCTTGTGATAAAAATATTACGGCTATAAATACGAGTCCCAAAAATATTAATTGATTAGATAGCATTGTAAACCCCGTTAAAACTCAGCGAATGGATCACCACAATTAAACAGTTGATAAGGTAGATTTATTCCATGTTGCTTAAGCTTAGTATGAAATCCAGGAATCACACCTGTCGCTTCAAAATGACCTTCAATATTCCCTTCATCATCGACGCCTTTTCGTTTAAAGGTGAAAATTTCAGACATAGTAATAATATCCCCTTCCATACCATTTATTTCTTGGATGCTTGTAATACGCCTACGACCATCTTCCTGTCTTTCTAATTGCACAACAACGTCTATAGCCGAAGCGACTTGGGTACGAATGTTTGATACTGGCATATCGAAACCAGCCATACACACCATGTACTCTAAACGACCTAAAGCATCTCTTGGGCTATTAGCATGAAGTGTTGTCAGAGACCCTTCATGACCTGTATTCATCGCAGTAAGCATATCCAATGCTTCGCCACCTCGAACCTCACCAATGACTATTCGATCAGGACGCATTCGTAAGCAGTTTTTAACCAAATCTCGCTGGGAAACCTCTCCTTTACCCTCAATGTTTTGCGGACGAGTTTCTAATCTAACAGTATGGGGTTGCTGCAACTGCAATTCAGCTGAGTCTTCAATAGTTACAATACGCTCGTCAGCTGGAATAAAACCAGACAACATATTTAATAATGTTGTTTTACCACTACCTGTACCACCAGAAACTAGAATGTTAAGTTTGCCTTTAACTCCGCCTTTTAGGAGCTCAATCATCGACTCAGTTACTGAGCCGATATTTATCAATTGCTGAGCGTTAAGTTTGTCTACAGCAAATCGGCGAATTGAAAGTGAAGGACCATCAAGCGCCAACGGAGGAATAATAGCGTTAACCCTAGAGCCATCTTGTAACCGAGCATCAACCATAGGCGAAGACTCATCTATTCGACGTCCAACACTTGAAACAATTCTATCGATAATGTTTAAAAGGTGAGCATTACTATGAAATTTGATATTTACAGCTTGCAATTTACCATATCGTTCCACATAGACACGATCATAAGAGTTGACTAAAATATCTGATACAGAGGGATCTGCTAATAACGTTTCGAGTGGACCGAGCCCTAAAACCTCATCGATAATCAACTTAATCAATCGTTTGCGAGTAGAGAGGTTAATAGGTAACTGTAAGTCAGCTAAGATTTTTTCACTGATTTCAGTTATTTGAACTTTAGCCTGTTCTTTTGATACCGTTTCTATTAGCGAAAGATCCATTACAGCTAAAAGCTCATCATAAAGACGAATTTTAATACTTTGCTCTTCAACACTTAAAGGCTGATAATGGCTTAACTCTTCTTCATCTATGCGTGCATCCATACTATTTCCCTAATAATCGTTTCCAAAAGCCAGAGCTATTTTTCTCGCCAGTATCGCTAACGGGAATAACTTGATTAGCAATGTGTTGCAGATCTTGAAACATAGCTTGCTTGCTTGCGAGCTCACATATTGGCTTGCCTAACTCAACGCTTTCACTAGAAAGCTTATAGTCATTAGCAATTGTGTATACAGAGCTAATTCCAATCGTGGCTTTAACATCTTCAATAGAAATATCAGATCTCTTATCATATCGGTTAATAATCAAACCGATACTTTCCTCTGGCACGCCGATGCGATTCGTTAACTGTTGAACAAGATCTTTTGTTTGACGTAAATGCATAATATTTTGTTGAGTAACCACCAAAATAGTAGCATTTAACAATAAATCACCATTCCAATACTCAGGACCTCGAGAAAAGTCCATGATGATTTGGTCATAGTACTGACGACATTTAAATAAAAGCTCTTTGTTACGAGTGATGTCTACTTCTTGATGAAGACCCAGTAACTCAAAAGGCTTAGCAGCTAATAAGCTTAAATTTCCTCGGGTGACCATGGTACTTTTCAATGCCACTTCATCAAGTTCATCTAATGAAGCTAAAACGTCACATATAGAATATTTAGGCTCTAATCCTAGAATATGTGCGAGTGTTCCTTGGTGTAGATCTGTGTCGAGGATTGATACCCGCACCTTCTCTCTACGACTAACGATGTCTGCCAAACTTGCAGTAATAAAGCTCGCACCAGAGCCTGCTTTTCCATTCACGATGGCAAGGACTGGTGCCAGCTTTGCCTGCTCACTTAACTTACGCGATACTTTAAGTAAAGATTTGTTTAATTCTGTAGTTAATGAATCTCGCGTAATAAAATCAGTCACATTATACTGAAATGCTTGACGCAACACCGTTGGCGAAGTATCCGCGCCAACGAGTATCATGTCGCAGCCTATGTTTTGACCGAAGACTAAAGCTTTAATTGCTTCTTGTTCTTCGTTAGGTAAAGAGATGATGACAACGGAAGGTAAGTCTTTAATATCGGTTTCTAATTCAGATAGATAAGACTTAGCTGTCCACTTTAAGTTTTCACAACTATCTAAGTGAACAGTTAACCAATCCAACATATAAATATCGTTACTAATAACGAGAACATTAACCTGAAAAGGTAACGTAACATGCATAGGGTCGGATGTATCATTCGTAGACGCAGATACATAAAGTTCTAGGGGTTTGTCCATTGACTCCCTCTCTAATAAAAATTAAGGAACAACTATAATTTTAGAACAAACTAATTTAAGAATGCTTCCATCACTAAATGCAACTTACGGTTCCTTGTTTATAAACCACACCTAAGCTTTCTCTAGGTAATGTAGTAACAAATGATGGCGAGCTTATTGTCCGTTCAAGTCCCGGAACTAAAAACTGATGCGTATAATTTTTAATTTCGGCTTTTACAAGATCAATATTCGTTCCTGTTGCTTCTGTGCCATCGAATGCCAAATAAGTAATTTCCAAATTTTGCACTGTTAAATTAGGTAATATATTTGCGTTGTTAAAAAGCGCTAGCGCATTAATATCATTATTAACTGGACATACAACAGCTAGGCGAGCAGCTCTCCTCGAAGCTTCATGAAGCACATTATAAGTAAACAATAGTCTTGCAATCTCTATTGCGCCAAACAATATGACGAAAAAAACACTGGCAACGATCGCAAACTCAATTGCATATATACCTTTTTGGCCACGCAAGGTTAACTTCATAGTGCAGTTACCGAATAATGGGTACTAATATTAAAACTTAGGTCGATATCATTGCTATAGGAGTATGTATGCAGACTATTGAGTAACATCGGTGTCCAGTCATAGGAAACGCTTATAAGTAAAACACCCTCGTTTACCGGGTCTTTTGTGACTGTGATATCACTTGTGTGTAATCCAGCAAGACTTGAGGTCGACTCAATTGTTTTACCACCAAGAAGCATACGCTTCATTTTCGTAATACAGTAATCACAGTTCGTATCATCTAATGTCGGAGGCAGCGTGCCTGTTGTATCAATAATGGCTGTATTTTGTAAGTATCGCCCTGCACTACGAGCCATTCTTGTCAGTTCACTATATTGGTAAATTAATCGTCCAAACTCTGCAGTAACAAATATAATTAATAAAAAAAAGGGCGCAACGATAGTAAATTCAATAACTGCGATACCACCTTGTTTGGTTTTCATAATCCCCCCTTATGAGTCAGGACTATTGGGATCTCGATATAGGACAATTGTAAAATTGTCACTTTCAAAATCTGGGTCGAGTGAAGCATTACCTGTAGAACCACATTCAGAAATGTACTCTCCTACTATAAAAGATTTCTGACCAGTCCCCCCTCCCTTTCCCTTTCCCTTGTCCCCTGAATCCACATCCGCCTCAGCGGTTGCAGGTTGAGTCAAGAAAAAGCAACCTATAGCTAAAACTTCTACTTGATTCTTACCATTAATTTTACCGTCACAATTACCAATCACGACAGACAACTTTCTTCTGTCAGTTTTAAATTCACTTGACGGTGTCTTGATGTCATTGACCTTACAGTACGATTCTTGAGTGTTGTGTATGTAATCGTCATAGGTATAATAATTTGCAGTATCCGCGTTAGTTACAACACTATTTTCGTCAATCGTAAGTACATCTCCCCAACAAATATTTGCATCGCGAGGATGATCTACAGAATTTAACTGTGCTCCCCACTCTCCAAAACGCGTATTAATGCCATCTGTTGGACCGACTTTATTACCGGGTTCGGTGTCGACCATTTGCCCTACCGCAACGCATGATTCAGGGGTAAACTCACCAGCTAAGCCTTTAGAAACACCGCTACCACCGCTACCGCCAAGATCAAGTAATTGAAAGTTACCAGGGCCTAAACTTGGATCTTGTTTAGAGCCTGTTTTTAAAACAGTTAACTCACCTTGCTTCATCCCAAAATTGACTGCCGATGGTGACGTATCTGCGCAGGCTAGAATAGGGACAACTTTATTGAGACATTCTATATCGGTGCTCCGGCCTGCTACTGCAGACGCTCTTACCGCTTTATCGAAATTTAGAATGTCTGCCAAAAAGTTATTTAAATCAACGCCTGAAACTGTCACTCTGACATACTCATCATCTTCAGTGGCTGGATTACTAAAGGAGGTTGGATCCCCAGAAAACTCTATTTTTACATGAGGAGTCAATTGAACATCACTAAAATTGATAGTTTGACCAACCACAAGGTTCGTCATTTCGTGGTTTTCATTTTGGCCTAGGTTTTCAGCAAGAACTGCCCAAGCTTTTTGCCTCGCATCAGCTAACGATAAATTGTTTTGTAGTGCTTTGGCAGCGGTTAGTGCGGCAGAATCTACAGCATTTTGTAGTCTTCCCTTGTTGAGTAACATATGACTACTATCTAAAGCTAACGCTGCCATGCCGACCACAGCTAAAAGCCCGATTGTTGCCATCACTAAAACGCCACCAGATTCAGAATTATGGAGCTGTTGTTTAGTATGTTTTCTTATGCTTCTTGTAGGGTTTAACGCGCCCGTTTGATGGATAGCTCTCATAATGACCTCTCATCAATTACCACTAGAGCTACCACCAGAGCCTCCTGCTGTGGTCGAACCCATACTTTTTGCAGTTGTTGGTGCCACAGAACTTTGTCTGTAAGACTCCATTACTCTTTCACCATAGCTGCCATCAAGACTAAGTATAGTTCCATCATTGCGTTCTGGCGCGCCAGGATCCAGTATTTGAACTTGTTTAATTTGATAGTGACTCTCTCCCATAGGGAAGTCGTTGATTTGTGTACAGCCGCTTAAGATAATAGCGCAACTAAAGCAGCCTAATATTGGATAAGCTAAAATATTATTCTTACTCATCTAACTATCTCCTATCCTACAGTGAATGACCGTATTTTTGCTGTGTACCGGTATCGTCTATGCTGCTATCAGATTGAGCGGGTTCATAGGGAGTGTCACTTTTTTCGTCAGGCTTCTCTTTGTGAGACAGCTTACCTAAGAGGTAGAACTCAACGTCAGAGGGTAAAACGAAACCATCAGTAGGCAACGAAATATCTTTTCGATTAAAAGGTCGAACTAAGCGGGGAGTCACTAAGATAACTAATTCACTTTGACCATTCTGAAAACTTTTACTTGTAAAGAGTTGCCCTAGTACAGGTACGTCTCCAAGACCTGGTAACTTATCGATATTCTCTCGCAAAGTGTCACTGATTAATCCACTTATCGCGATTGTTTGCCCATCAGCAAGCTCTACAGTCGTAGCCGTACTTCTTTTTGTTAAGGATGGAACAATTAAAGAAGTAGAAGTGTTCCCTGAAATGGAAAATCCGTTCGCGGTACTTATTTCACTTACTACAACATTTAAATTGAGGTTGATCTGTCCTGAGTCGAGTACAGTCGGTACGAATTTAACCCCAACACCATAATCTCGATACTCTACTGTAGTATTACCATCGTCTCCTGGAACTGGTATTGGAAATTCACCACCAGATAGAAATTCAGCAGACTGGCCACTCATTGCAGTAACATTGGGTTCAGCTAACACTTTTGCTAGCCCATTTTGTTTTGCAACATCCAAGGCAAAGTTCATTAATAAATCACCGTTAACATACTGTGCAAACAGACCTTTACCATCTACGCCACCAATTCCTCCAGGGTCAAATCCTCCTCCACCACCAATGACACCACCAGCGAGGTTGTCACCTTGATTAAAGATAAAAAACTTCGAATCAAATTGGCGAGCAACATTACGCTGTACCTCTGCAACGACAACCTCTAGCATTACTTGGTGATCACCGCCTATCGTCATCATATTTAGTACTCTGCTAGGGGCTTGACCTCCTGCAGCAGCTTCTGCGTAACCTTGTGCAAGCTCAACCGCTGTATTCATTTTTTGCAAGTTTGAAGCCTGTCCACTAAGCAGTAATTGACCTTGAGACGTCTGAACGCCAAGTTTCTCTGTAGGGAGAAACTGATGAAGCCTCGTTTTAAGCCCATTTAAGTCATGGGTTACCTCAATATCCATAATACTTGAGAGTTGCTCGTTCTTATCCCAAATCATGATATTGGTACTGCCTAGCTGCTTTCCTAAAATGTAAAGTTCGTTATTAGGTAATAATTTAATATCTGCAATACTGGGATTACCCACGGACACCCTATGTACCGGTTCATTCATCATTAGAACTTTTGATTTAAAGATTGGGATCTGTTTAACGTCACTGATTACCCCAACTGTCGGTCCACCTGCATAGGCAAATAAAGACAACATCGACATTAGTACAGTCGCAATAACTATTACTCGCTGGATTAGCATGTTGTGCTCCTATAAGTTTTCCAAAATGGAACTTATAAATTAATTTTCAACCTTTATTTCTTGCTCGCTTATACCCTTAAGAAGCAAGACTTTTTTGCTACTACTCTGCACGGAACTAACGTTACTCATTATTAGAGGAGCTTTAGTAACAGGCACTGTCTCTGGCTCATCTAGCTCTTCCGATAGCATCGCTAACTCAACAACTGCAGTGTCATTTGGATTTCTCAAAGCGAGTTGTAAGGCGCCCCGACTTTTTGCAATCATCAACACCTCAGCTTGCTCAAGGCTTAACTCAAGTGTGACTGCTCGAACTAACATAGGTTTGTTTTCGTCGTTGGAAGCGCGTTGGTCTATCGCAAGAATTTTTACATTAGATAAAACGATATCCGTCTTTATTCCGCTACTAGTAAAAATGTTAATAATATCAACTCGATTACCCGGCAGCAGGAAACCTGCCACCCCGACCACATCGTTCACACGAATAGTTACGGCTCTCATTGTGGGAGTTATTAAACTTGCTAAAGTGCTACCCTCACCTTTTACGGTTAAGCGTTCTTTGCGTAAAACTTCACCTTGGTATAATCGCTGCTTTACAACTTTTCCTTCAGCTTGCGTTAGATCTACTAGTGCACCTTTTGGAACAAGATGACTAGGCACTGTCGTCAATGCAATATGCTTTCTTTCTATAATGGCGCCTAACGGCACTTCAGATGCCATTGTAATAACCTGAGTTAACTGTTGGTTTGATTCCGACTTTGTATTTGTTTGCAACCAGTTTTGAGCTAGATATACAGCAGTAACCCCAAAAACTAGTGATAACACTACGAATAAAATTGTCTTATTATTCATGTTTCGCTCCTAAACTAGAAAACGATATTGAAGTACTTATACGAAATAAATAGACCAAGCTGAATCTATTAATGAAGGCGTCACAACGCCATCAAACTCCATAAAACTAATTTGGTCTGACATAATTCCCAGTAAGTCTCGAGGATAACAAGGAATAAAAGGCTTGCCGTGGCGTTGGTGCTCCGTTAATAAGTACTGAAAAACTTCTTCGCTACAAGATAGCTCGAGCTCTGAACATACTTGAAACCAGATCTTCCGGTATAACGATTCATCCAGTGCGTCAAAATGAATTTTGTAACCAAGCCTTCTTAGAAAAGCTTCATCAACAAGTTCTTTAGGATCAAGGTTAGTTGAAAAAAGTAAGATTAGTTCAAAAGGGATCTCAAAATGTTCACCAGACTGTAAACTTAGAAAATCCCTACGCTCCTCCATCGGGATGATCCAGCGATTAAACAACTGCTTAGCGCTAATTTTTTGTCTACCTAAATCATCTAAAAGCAATATTCCATTGTTTGCTTTTAGCTGAATTGGTGCCATATAGGTTCGGCTGTGTGTATCAAACTGAACTTCAAGCATTTCTGAAGTTAACTCACCACCAGTGATTCTTAATGGACGCTGACATTGGATCCATCTAGGATCATGACCATGGTTAAAATCTAAGCTGTTTGGACTATCAGTTTCCATAATTCGAAAATGTAATTCTGGATCGAATACTTGAATGATTTCATTACCGATTGAAATCGCATATGGGATCAAAATGCTGTCACCTAAGGCTCGATTCAAATGACGACATAAGTAACTTTTACCAGTACCTGGCGGTCCATAGATTAAAACAGGACGACTTGAGTTCATTGCAGGTCCGATTTTAAACAGAAGATCAGACGGCAACACCAATGCAGATAGCCCCTCCTCCAACATTTGATAAGTAACTGGGGTGGAACGGCTAGACTGCTTTTGACAAATATCGGTATATTGTTCCAAGGTAACTGGTGCTAAGCCAATATAACCATTCCTTGATAATGCTTGCTTTGCATGTATCTCTCCCCCTGCACTTAACGCAAACCTCATCTGGCCATCAGTAGTCGTTTGTCTATTTTCTACCCAAGCGAGAGCCTTTGCAGTATCCAACAAGCCTTGCAGTATCCCACCCGTTACCCCCATATTTTTAACAAGGGTTTGCTTGGTAACGACTCCTCCAATTAACATATGCTTTAACATTAAATCGAGTAGTAGCGATTCCGACAAACCAGTATTTTCGATAGTTACAGGGCGAGGTGCGAGTTTTCCAGCTGTTACAGGAATAGCATCAATAAGCTCACCTTTGTCCATAAAAGAATGTTGCATAGAATTGCCTTAAGAAAATAGATTTTCACTAAATGACGAAAAAGTGGCATTGATATGAGGATTTAGAATACAAGCAAACAACCATCCAATCCCAAGCGCAGGAGCATAAGCAACTCTTTGTCCTGCAGCTTCATTTGCTTCAGGTTTAAAATAATGCCCCAAAACAATGCAATCCTTGTATCGCTTAAAAGTCTGATACAAACCTTGCAGTCCAGTTTTACTTATAACGAGTATAATACTGGTTAACGCTCCCGCGATAATGCCGTAAATAACACTAGTAAAGAGTAGTTGTGGCCCCATAAAAGCACCTATTCCCATCATTAACTTAATGTCACCAGCACCCAAAATTTTGAGCATGAAAGTGGGGAATAAAATAGCGAAAGCAAGAGCAAAACCAAGGAAGGAAACCAATACACCATTAAGTTGGGCAAAATATGTATTTATTGCAAATCCACAAAATAGTGCTGAGAAAGTTAACCAATTAGGAATTTTTTCAGTAGATAGGTCAATGCTAATAGCCAATATAAAAACTATGCCGGCTCCGCAAACTTGGTAAAACAGCTGTGCATCACCCATAATTTGTCCTTTCACTCAGACCATGACAACTCCCTGTAATCATAGTCTTTCAAGATTAAATACGTTTGATAGTTAGAGTCAACCTATCCGTTACTACCAATTGCAGATGCTAACGACTCAATTCTACCAGTAGCATTAGTACCTAGTTCGGAAAAAGCTGCGACCATGCCGCCAACAACTAGGCCTCCTGCAATTGCATATTCAACTGCAGTTAATCCACTTTCATCTTCTATAAACTCTTTCATTAGCTGCTTAATGTTCATAATTTATCTCCAAAAACTCATATTAGAGCGACTTAAAAATCTCAGTTTAAAACCAGTTAGAGACCAAATTTAGCTCGTTCTAATCTAGTTTTATTTAGACAGATATCTACCCGGATAACTTCTAAGTGACATCGTAAATTAAAGATAGCAAAAGCCTTGCACTCCCACTATCTAGAATAATTAATAGGTCTACTCACCTATGTAAAACTATAATATTCCTCTCTTAACTTGTCTTGTACAACCTGACTAAACTTAACTGTGCAAGTATAAAAACCAAATAAAACAAAGACAAACAACAGACCCTCCAACAAATACCTACTTAATGATAATCATTCTCCACAAAATAACAGTTGAACTCCTAGAAATAAGGAAAATAAAAAGTAAACAAACTGTAAAATTAGACCAGTTAATTATTCCATTCATCCTTAGTGAAAATTAACAACTTGCATTAAAGTACATATTTAACAATGATATATTATTTGTGATAGTGATATTTACAAAGCGCAATAAATAAAAGCTGAAGAAGGGAATATACATTGATGAGATGTTAGAATTAACTACCTGACTAATTTGTCCATTATCTTATATACACTTGATATTTCGTAATCCACACCGAATTTTTCTAGTATATAGTTCTGTACGTTTCTACCGGTGAGATCCCTGTCTTGTGACTGGCCTATATTTTTTTCAATATAAAGGCTCAATTGGATTTTTTGTTGCTTGCTTAAAGAACAAGGTCTACCTGAATGTGGTTTCTCGTTAAGTCCATTCAATCCATGAGATAGATAGTTACTTACCCATCGATTAACACTAGTGCGACTGACTTTTAGGTATTCTGCAATCTTGTAGCGAGATTTTCCTTCCTGAAAATGCAAAATAGCTAGCAACTTAAGTTTCTTTCTAGCACTTTTCTCTTTACGGATAAGAATAGAAAGCGATTTATTATCATGGCAATTACTATTCATACTATTCGCCTCCCATTGAGTATACATCTGGTCTTATCTGTAACACTCCACGTGTGTCTATCCATAGTGGTTTGTAAGTGATAAATAAAGGGATAGGATTTTCAAATTTCAAATTAACTGTTTTGTCACTACCTATAGAATTCATAAAAGATTTATTCTTGAGGCTGCTTTCTCGACTTATTAAAAACTCGGCAAAAACATTAGGATTTTCTACTCGTATACAGCCATGGCTTAAAGCCCTAACATCCAAATCAAACAAACCTTTGCTAGGAGTGTCATGCAGAAAAATTGATTTATCATTAGGAGTAGTAAACCTCAGCTTTCCGAGTGCGTTCTTTTTCCCTGGTGCTTGCACTAGTTGTTTGCCTTTCAATTTTTTTCTAAAGTCTTGCACCGTTATCGATTCAAAATAGTCTTGATTATTCTCTGCATCCTTTAGAAAGAAACTATTATTTTTCAAATATGAATTATTTGTATTTAGTTGATTAACTATATCTTTGTTAATAATACTGACCGGCACAGTCCAGTTTGGATTTACAGTAAGGCTTGTGACCTTCGTATTTAGCAGTGGAGTTTTAGTATCCTTAGCTCCTACAATAACTTTTAAGCTCATAACCTCTTCAGTATTTTTAATCACTTTTAACTGGTAACTCGGGATATTCACCTCAACATATTCCTCAACCTTTAAGCGGTTTGGTGAAATATAATCAATAAGAAGTGCAACCAACTGCCTGCTGCGGTCACGCGGTTGAGTATTTAACTGCGTAATTGTTTCTGGTGTGAGCTCACCAGATGCTATAAGACCATGCCGATTCTGGAAGCTTTTAATCCCACTAGTAATAGAAGGATCGTAGACTTGTTCGCGATATGAATTAAGACTGTGAGGTTGCAAGTCATAAAGTTTTGTAAGCATCCATCGTAATTTCGCAATCTCTTTAGATTTTTTTCCGATTGCAAGCTCAACGTTTACCACTTCAGGCCATGCATATTGCTCCAGACTCCGGTATTGAATTAACAAGTTAATGATAGCAACAATTGTACGGTTTTCGCCTAAAACGCGTAGCTCTGATTTAGACAATGAATTGAACTGAAAATATTGTTTATCGGAAAGTAAATCGCGAATTTCATTATTAGTGAACGCTACAATTTGCTCTGGAGTGTACATTTTTGATTTTTTCTGCTGCTCATTATCCACTGCCTGTGCGTTAGAAACCCCAGTCATCACCATCAATACCGTAATAAGTATTAACGAATGAGCTCGAACAGATATCAAAAGCGTCATAAACTCCAAAAGAACCCCTAAAGTCAGCTTATAAAAGTAAAACTCCCTTTTTTACTCTGCAATAGATTCCCTTCTAACAACCCAGCAAATTTTAAAATTGCTTTGCAACTTGCAAAGCAAGTTGCACTTAGGTTTAGTACATGACAACACCATTTTGCAAGTTTTATAAGCTTACATAACTATTGCTCTACTCTAGACAGTTTTATTAAGTTTATGTTTTTAGTAAAAATGATTCAGATAAGCAGGACCAAATATTTTTTCAATATTTTTTTACTCTTCTATACTCATTATATTGACGTCATTAATTATAGAGCTAAAGACTATGGCGAGGCCAAAAGCAACAGATAGAAGCAAAACGACGATCTTGACCGTACTAGTCGCTTCAATAACGTTTATCCATTGTTACTACATCTTTGAAAATCACACTGAAAAGAAAGCATTAATGACCGAAAGTAGCCATGGCTCTTCTTTAGCGGAACGCTATCTTTATCATGAAGACTGGCCAGCATCTCGAATTGAAAAAGCACACGAATTTGTATTGGATTATCAGATTCCAAACACTATAAAACCGAAGAAGGATGCTATTGAATGAAGGAGGAACCTTTAAATATAGAAACCAGTAACTTAAGGGTATTTATTAGAACATTTTCAGTTTTGATATTGTTCACTATATCAATGCTTAATGTACGTTCATTACTTTCGCCATATTCGTTAATTTCTACTTTAAACATGATAAGCGAAGCGAATAACCATCTTGTTGAAAGTATTGGGCTTTGGCAAGATTTAGCTATATTTGGTATTGTTTTGGTACTTACCCTATCTCTTTGGGCTACACTAGTCACGTTTATAAGCCAATCACCTTACCTCACACTAGGTACACAAACCCAACGCGACCTTTATTGGTTACTTATTGTATTGCTCAGTTGCACTCTGATTGTGAGCGTTAACTCCTATTACTTTCCGACATCTTTAACATCTTATTTAAGGCAAACACCTTTTTCTTCTCCTGTCATGATCGTTGGACAGGTAATAGTCTTACTTTTTTTGTACATAGCGTCAGCATTATCAATCAAAAATTCGTTTAGTCGATGTGCGACGTTGCTGCTACCAATATTAATTTTGGTAGCTGCTATTACGCCCTCAAATACTTCGAAGCAGGTCGAGCTTGCTTCTAAGCCAAATATATTCATTATTGGTATTGATGCGTTAAGACCAGATCATTTGGCGTTTTTGGGTGCAAACCCAGCACTTGCGCCAAATATCAATCGACGCTTAACCGATATGTCGGTGTATGAAAAAACTTATTCGCCAATGAGTCGTACTTACGCGGCTTGGATGAGTATATTGACGGGCAAGTACCCTATCAATAACGGGGCTAGATTTAACCTGACACCACCAGAGGTTGTTAATACGTCACTTCCCCTTATCAACCACCTCAATAGTGAAGGTTATAAAACAATATACGCAATTGACGAAAGGCGATTTAATCAAATAGATATGAGTTATGGATTTGATGAAACCGTAGGCCCCAAAATTGGTGCTGCTGACTCTATTATCACTAGTTTGGCTGACCTACCATACATCAATATCGCCCTGCTTCATCCACTCTCTAAACACATACTGCCATACCTGTACAACAATAGAGCTTACGGAAAAGCCTATAATTTAATTAGGTTTAATCAGGATGTACTTACTAGTCTTTCAGACACTCAAGCAAATTTTTTGGCTGTTCACTTTTGCCAACTTCACTGGCCTTATAGTTCTAAAGAGTTTGTTGCACAAGCCCCGCAAGAGTGGGATGGAAACTATAACCACTTTATGTATAAACAGATGATGCGAAACGTCGATAAACAAGTTGAACATTTACTCTCTGGGCTAGAAGAAAGAGGCATGTTAGAAAATGCCATTGTTTATTTAGTTTCTGACCATGGAGAAAGCTTTAATATTACTGACACCTCCGAACCCGCGGCGGTTACTAGCGAACTGCCTTCTATGAAAGCATGGGGACACGGTACAAATATTATTGACGACAAACAATCCCATGTGTTGTTAGCAAGAGCACGTTATATCAAAGGTAGTATCGTTAATGAGAAAGCGGTATTTAAAGGTGTTTATTCGTTAGTCGATATACTCCCGAGTATTGCTGATTCATTATCGATAACAAATCGTAAACTTAAAGATCTAGATGGCATAGTGTTACCTGTAACTAAAGATGACGTTATAGCACACCGCTTCGTTTATCTAGAGTCTTCAATTCCCGTCAAGTCAATTAACACCAGCTTTATTGATAAGAAAAAACTATTATCAGAAACAGAAGCATATTACGAGGTGAGAGATGACGGAAAGCCTTACATGCGAATCGATGAATATGATGACTTTATAGCCAAAAAGCAACGAGCGATTAGAAGTGAAGATTGGCAGCTAACGTTGTTGCCCGACTACGATGGGCCGGTCTTGCTTAATGTAAAGCTGAACCAACTAACAATTCCTAACGATTCGACTGCAGTTGATTGGCAGACTATGCGGGATAAGTTATGTAAGCAATTCAAAGCTGATCTTGAGTTTTATCAAAGAGAAAATTGCGCAGTAAACCTTTCAGCTATTGTGAATAAAAGTAATCGCAATGAAGACTAGAGTTGACGTTTTCGGTAAAAACCCAAGAGCCGTATTCATCACTTACCTAAAAGTCATGCTGTTTGCTATCATACTCATTGGGGGGAGCTACCCATTTGTTGTCGATTATACGATCGCTAAGTTTGAGCTACTGTTTATAGTGTTGTTTTTTTCTTATCGCTTATTAAACCAAACCGCAAATACTCCCCCACCTAACCTACTTACTTTATCTATGTTTGATAAGACCAGTTTGTTGGCTCTTGTGTTACTCATTGCGACGACGACAGCTTTGAACAACGACATCAATAATACTCCTTTAAAAAATGTAGTTGTTACCTATAATCTACTTTTTACCACTGTACATCTCTGTTTTATTTACTGCTTACTAAAAGTATTCTTAAGCTTAAAAATACAATTGACCGATTTTATCTATTGGTTACCTATAACCATAATGTTATTGGCGTTGAGCTACGTTTTCATGCATACAACAGGGATTCCGTCCATACTTTATGGCAAACCTTCTTCAGTACCCTTTTCATCGAATATTCGTTACTTGGGCTATTTGGTCACCGCATCATCCATGCTCTGTATCATCATGTTTTTACAACAGGAGATCGAACGTTTTAAGCTGAGTTTATGGGCTTTGTTATTTGTTTCAAATTTGGCGCTACTTATTTGGTTAGGAGGACGAGGGTCACTGGTCGCGTTAGCTGCATCAGCATTTATTTATCTCAGTTACTTTGTGGTCACCGCTCAGCTTAAAGTATCAAGGTTGATTATACTGATTCTACTTATAATTATTGCTTTTTACCTTGCATACTTTTGCACAGTATTTTCATGGAATGGGCCGCTGAGCTTCTTTCGCTCAGTCAATTCAGACACAGCGCTAGCGTCGATCGATATTAATAAATTATCTTCCAATCGGATTGCCATATGGACTCAAACCTTAGCTGCTATCTCCGATAATCCTTGGATTGGCCTCGGCCCAGAAGGTTACCGTTTCCACCCAGACCACGTATTCGGTTTGCAGCCGCACAATGTATTATTACAACTGTTAGTCGGTTATGGACTATTTGCTACACTCATCATGCTCTACTTTTACAGCAAGACTGTTTTTATAGCGATAATGCAGCTATTCAACAGAAACAATGGCACATTACTAGACGGTAAAATTGCATTAATGATAATCATAAGCTTATCCATACATGGCCTGGTTGATGGGACCTTTTACCATTCACAGCCATTATTTTTATTAATCATAGCTTTTGTGAGCATTATGACTATACACCACAGCACAGTACGATCTGTGTAAATCGTGTTTTATCGCTTTTAGTTGTTTTAGCAGGCATGGCTCAAGCGTTATAATTCGTAAAAGAAATAATAAAGTAGTTTACTATGTGGATACAAAAATCACTCTCTTTAAAAGCAAGACCAAGGGGCTTCCATCTCGTCACCGACGAAATTGAGTGTGGCTTACCTTCATTAAAAAATATGACAGTAGGTTTTGCTCACATTTTGTTGCAGCACACCTCAGCGTCTCTTTCGCTCAATGAAAATGCAGATCCAAGTGTTCGGGTTGATTTTGAGTCATTTATAAATCGATTAGCGCCAGAGCGCGCCGCCTACTACACCCATACTTATGAGGGAGATGATGATATGCCAGCACATCTAAAATCAAGTCTGTTTGGTGTTAGCTTAACGCTGCCTATCACCAACGGCCGCTTTAATCTTGGAACCTGGCAAGGTATATATTTGGGCGAGCATAGGGATGATGGTGGCTCAAGAAAGGTCTTGGTCACATTACAAGGCGAATAACATTTTCCTAAAGGAAATCGCTATATCATCGGATATAGGACTTATGATGTAACAGCAAAACTCACAAGTTTTAGCTAACAAAAAGAGCGCATTAAGCGCTCTTTTTTTAGATATTAGTCAGTCAGTTTTATGCTTCAGCGATACGCTCAAGTTTTGCGTAATAGAAACCATCGAAGCCCGTTTCAGCAGGGCTAATATTCTCATCTTCTATAAAGCGAAAATGCTTATTCTCTGCTAAAAATGCATCGACTTGATCGCGATTCTCTTCAGGCATGATAGAGCAAGTCGCATAAATCAAAATACCACCGACTTTGACCATTCTGCTATAACTTTGCAAAATGTGCTTTTGCAATTCAACCAGAACGGGTAATCGCTCAGGAGTATCACGCCATTTCGCATCAGGGTTACGTTTTAACACGCCAAGCCCAGAACAAGGTACATCGAGTAGAACTCGGTCGGCTGAGAGTTTAAGACGCTTGATCGTTTTACTACTAGCAATGATGCGTGTCTCAACATTATGAGCAGCAGCACGTCGAGCACGCTGTTTAAGGTTATCTAGTTTCCACTGCTCAACATCCATTGCGAGCAAGCGACCTTTGCCTTGCATTTGTGCCGATATCGATAGTGTTTTCCCGCCTGCTCCAGCACACGCATCAACGACGCGCATACCTGGTTTCGCATCAAGCGCTTTAGCAATAAGCTGCGAGCCAGCATCTTGCTGTTCAAACCAACCTTTCTTAAAACACTCAGTTCTAAACAATGCTGAATCAGATACCACTTCTAAAGCGGTCTCTACCCCTTCAACTTCTACAGTTTGCACCCGCTCATTACGTAACTTTTTGGCTAACTCATCTCGACTACATTTAAGGGTATTAACGCGTAAGAAACGTTTAGCCGGCTTGTTGAGCGCTGCACGCTCTGCTGGCCAGCGCTCGCCCATTTGTGCCTGTCCCATCTCGTTTAGCCAATCGGGACAGCCATCCCACAATACCGGTTGCTGTTTTGCGGTTTCAATACGAGTCGCCAAGTCTTGCTCATCAACTTGGAGAGCATATTTCATTTTGGGTAACGGTAATTGGTGGAATAAGTGCCATACGTTCAATAAACGCGAGCCCATTCTCGCCATCTCTTCAGGCTTTACATCAGATAAAAAACAATAGAGGTTTAAACGTCTTAAGATATCACCGGTTACGAGTGTGATCCGCCCTTGCTCAGAAGGCTCTAGTTGCAGCCCCGAAAAGTGCTGCGAATAAGCGCGATCCAGTGGCTTGCCCTCTTTTAACACAAGGTCAAGAATACTAATCACAAGTTCTGTAGAGCTAGGAGATAAAGACGAATTCAACATTAAAAAGTTACCGTATAAAGAAATCGCAGCGATCATAGGAGCAAAGTGCTAAATACGCAAGCATACTCGCGCAAAGTCGCAATAAAAAAGCGACTTCTAACAAGTCGCTTTTCATAAGCGCTTACATGCGCTGAATCGCTAACCTAAAATCCTATAGCTTAGAACCTTTAGCTCCATAGTATAGAATAAAACCGTAGCAGATAACGGGTAGGATAAACGCGGGTTGGATCCCCATGCTATCTGCCATCACACCTTGTAGTAAGGGGATAATTGCGCCACCTACAATCGCTAAGCATAAAAAGCCACTACCTTGAGAGGTATGTGGGCCTAAATCACGTAGTGCCAAACTAAAGATAGTTGGGAACATGATGGAGTTAAACAGTCCGACCGCGAGTATTGACCACATTGCGACTTCGCCCGAAGTGTTCATCGCAATGACCACTAAACTTGCTGCCATAAATGCATTGAAAGCCAATACTGTTCCAGCCGGGATTTTCTGCATCACCGCCGAGCCAATAAAACGCCCTACCATCGCCCCACCCCAGTAGTAAGCAATATATTTGGCTGCGTCAGCTTCTTTCATACCAACAATATGTTCTTCGCCAAGAAAGTTGACCAAAAAGCTACCAATCGAAACTTCAGCCCCTACATAAACGAATATCCCAACCGCACCGAGCACCAAATGCTTGTACTGGCTGGCACTCGTTTTACCGTTTTTGTCGGCTAAACCTGCTACTGCGGCTTCTGTGTGAGCTTTTATAACCGGCAGTTTTAACTTTGAGAATATAAGCGCCAAACTGGCTAACATTGCTGATAACAATAAATAGGGCAATTTAACCACTTCTGCTTCTGCTTGCATTTGCGAAAGCCCAGATTGGGCCTCAACGGCTACAGATAGTATTAAGATAGCGCCAAAATATGGGGCAACGGTGGTACCTAATGCATTAAATGCTTGAGTCAGGTTTAATCGACTGGAAGACGTCTCGACACTCCCTAATGCATTTACATAAGGATTTGCCGCAACCTGTAGAATGGTGATCCCCGAGGCAAGCACAAAAAGTGCGCCTAAAAATAGCGGGTAAACCGCCAAAGCTGCTGCTGGATAAAACAAAGCACAACCTATACTAGCGATAACAAGCCCGGTGATAATCCCACGCTGATATCCCATGGTCTTAACTAATTTACCTGCTGGCACTGAAACTAAAAAATAGGCGCCAAAGAAGCAAAACTGGATGAGCATAGCCTCTGTATAGCTAAGCGAAAAAACCGCTTTTAAATGAGGGATTAAAATATCATTTAGACAGGTTATGAAGCCCCACATGAAAAACAGTGACGTGAGTGAAACCAAAGCAAAGCGATAACTGCCGTTATCGCCCGATGCAACAGTCGCGGTATTAGAACTAAAAGATGAAGCCATATTATTTTCTCTCTTATCAGGTCAATCTTCTTAAGTTGAAGTCATTTAAAGACTTAGTATTACTAAGTTTGGCGTAAAAGCTGCCGTAGGATGGCAAGGTCAACACTCCGTTCTTGATGTTACCCATTACCAAACCATGGTCATTGAACTCAAGTTCCACTTCTACACTGGGTAACTGCAACGACAGCTCATCTTCACCTAAATTAAAACAGACTAAGTAACTGCTTTTCTCATCGCTACGAATAAAACTCAGTGTTGGTTCTGGAGTATCAATAAAGTGAATATCGCCTTCAATGAGTACTGGATGGTGTTTTCGCCATGCAAGAAAGTTTCTATAACTGTTTAAAATAGAGTCCTTATTCTGCTCTTGGCTTTCAACCGCCAATGAATAGTGATCTTTTGCTACAGGTAACCAAGCCAAGCCGTCGCTAAACCCTGCATTGTTTAAATCTTTTGACCAAGGCATCGGCGTACGACAGCCGTCTCGGCCCTTAAACATTGGCCAAAATGCAATACCGAATGGGTCTTGCAGTTGCTCAAACTCTATTTTAGCTTCAGTTAACCCAAGTTCTTCACCTTGATAGCTGCAAACACTGCCTCTGAGCGAACATAACAAGCCATTAAGCATCTTTATCATTTCCGCAGTGGCTTGCCCTTTCCCCCAGCGCGATGCCACCCGCTGTACATCATGGTTACCAATAGCCCAACATGGCCAGCCATCCCCTATTCGGCCTTCTAGCGCTTCAACGGTTTCCCGTATGTAACTGGCGCTGTAGTCATTGGTTAATAGCTCAAAACTATAAGCCATATGTAATCGGTCATTACCTTGAGTGTATTCAGCCATTGTGGCTAACGAATCTTCTGAAGACACTTCACCTAAGGTAACTGCACCGGGATAATTATTAATCAGTGCCCGTAACTCTTCTATAAAGTTAACGGTTTCAGGGCGGGTATTGTTGAAGTAGTGATACTGATAAGCATACGGATTATCTTCACTAAACCCGCGCCCCTGACGCTTGTCTTTGGGCTTTGCTGGGTTATCACGTAGAAGATCATCATGAAAGCAGAACGTAATAGCATCAAGCCTGAAACCATCAACGCCCTTATCTAACCAAAACTGTACATTGGCTAATACGGCTGTACGCACTTGCGGATTGTGAAAATTTAGATCTGGTTGGCTAGTTAAAAAGTTATGTAAGTAATATTGCTGACGTCTAGGCTCCCATTCCCAAGCACAACCACCAAAAATCGCTAACCAATTATTAGGCGCGGTTCCATCGTCTTTCGGATCGCTCCAAACATACCAGTCTTGTCTAGCATTGGTTTTATCTTGTCTACTTTCGATAAACCATTGATGCTGATCAGAGGTATGACTAAGCACCTGGTCAATGACTACTTTAAGGTTGAGTGAGTGTGCTTTGGCAATGAGCTGATCAAAGTCGGCCATATTACCGAACATAGGGTCAATATCTCTATAATCACTAATGTCATAACCAAAGTCTTTCATTGGCGAAGTAAAAAACGGCGAAATCCATATTGCATCAACATTCAGGCTGGCAATGTAATCCAGCTTGCTAATAATCCCTTGTAGATCGCCTATTCCATCACCATTGGTATCCAACATACTACGTGGATAGATTTGATAGATGACAGCGCCTCGCCACCATGTAAGTTGATCCATTCTTGCCCCTTAACACTCAATATTAAAAACTAACAAATCCAATCGTTAGTTAAAACAATGTTGCCACCTAAAGATTGGTCGCTTTTGTTGTTAGAATGTTGGCAGCATACGTGATTTGCGAAATAGGGTTCAATATCTCTGCATACGTATGCAATAAATCAGTCAACATATATTAATCGGGAATCCCGATACAATCCGTTTAATAACAGCAACTAAGCCACATCACACACGACGTTCTCCAATGATAAAAAACAGCAGTAAATGCAAATTTTGGATGGCTAAAAAGATTGAATACGTATGCATAACATTGTTATGGTCAGAATCTCGGGAGTAATATCTTCACCGTTGCGCAACAAAATACTTATAAACGCTGCAAATATGTTGTAACACGTGCGCTTCTGTACCCAAACTCGTTACAACGTCAGTGATAATTAAAAAAGTAACTAGCCGACAGTCTAGTTAAAGGGGATGAAGATGTTGCAATTTAAACCTAGCGTGCTGACCTTAGCATTAGTTGCTGCTGGCGCGAGTATGAGCAGTTACGCTGCAGAAGAAGCCAAAGCAGAGACCTCAGCAGATGAATCAATTGAAGTTATAAGCGTTACAGGCATTCGTCGTAGCCTACAAGACTCCAAAGCGATAAAGATGACGTCCAGCTCTATAGTAGAAGCTATTTCTGCTGAAGATATCGGTAAATTACCAGACGTAAGTATTGCTGACTCTTTAGCGCGTCTACCAGGTTTAACCACACAACGCTTAAATGGCCGTGGTCAGGTAATAAGTGTTCGAGGTCTATCACCAGACTTCACAAATACAACCTTAAATGGTCGTCAGCAAGTATCAGCTAGTGATAACCGAAGTGTTGAATACGACATGTACCCTTCAGAGTTATTAAGTGGTGCTGTTGTATATAAGACACCAGACGCATCATTAATGGCACAAGGCATCGCTGGTACCATTGATATGCAGACTGTTCGTCCGTTAGCACATGGAGAACAGACATTCAGTGTTAATGCACGATATGAATGGAATGAATTAGAATCTCTAAATCCGGACGTGAACGACTCTGGCCAGCGAGTTTCAGCTTCGTATATTGATCAGTTCGCCGACAACACTATAGGTTTAGTCTTAGGTGTTTCCTATATGGATACACCTAGCCAAGGAGAGCGTTTTAACGCTTGGGGCTACCCTCAAAATGAAGATGGGAATTACGTAATTGGTGGTGCGAAGCCATTTGTACAGTCAAATGAACTAAAGCGTACCGCAATCGTAGCAACTTTAGAGTTTCAACCAACTGAAAATCTACACAGCACTTTTGATCTTTTTTATACTGATTTCAATGAAGCACAAACTTTGCGCGGTATCGAATTTCCTTTAGCATGGTCTGGCGCAACCTTAACACCAGGTACAGTCCAAAATGGAATGGTAACTGATGGTACTTTCAACGGTGTTGAAGGGATAATGCGTAACGATCTAGAACAAAGAGATTCTGATACGGTAGCAGCTGGCTGGAACCTTGAATATGACCTAGGAGAATGGCAACTCGAGGGAGATTTAAGTTATTCAAAAAATGAGCGAACAGATGAAATCTATGAAAGCTATAGCCAAATAACCAGTGCTTTAGATAACCTAAAGTTTAAATCAACCACTAAAGGCACTGTATTCGAATCTGAACTTGACTACGCCGACACTGACCTTGTGAAGTTGTCAGGTCCAAACTGGGCTGGCAATGTGGGTCTTAACAATGGCCAAGTTGGCTATTACAAACAACCAGCTAGTAAAGATGAACTTTATCAAATCCGCCTAAGCGCTAGCCACGATTTGGACTGGGGATTAATCTCTCGGGTAGAGTTCGGTGCAAACTATGATGATCGAACTAAATCTAAAACGACAATTCCTGAGTACTACTACACACTTTCAGATTCTGACTGCACTAAGCCAGGAGATTCTAGTACTTGTCAAAAGGATATCAATTTTAATACCTTCACCACTAATCTTGGCTTCTTAGGGATTCCAGGAATGGTAAGTTATGATCCACGTGCCGCCTTCGATTCACTTGTAGAAGTAGAAGCGCTTCGAGCTGATATTGCCGCAAAGGCATGGGAAGTTAGTGAACAAGTAACGACCGCTTATATTAAATTTGATATTGATACTGACATTTGGGATATGCGCCTCACGGGTAACGTAGGCACGCAAGTTGTTTATACAGAGCAAAGTTCTTCTGCTGTTTCTGCAACAGATGTGTACGAAAATGGAATTATTGTTGATGTTACAATCGTACCAATTGAAGATGGTACTGATTATACAGAGATTCTACCGAGCTTAAATTTGAGCTTAGCGCTTTCGGATAGCTCTATATTACGTTTTGGTGCAGCAAGAACGTTAACTCGTCCACGTATGGATGAACTCCGCGCAAGCTCTACTTATAGCTTTGACCCTAAATACGAAGACTCAACAGATCCTGAATTTTCACCTTGGAGCGCGAGCGGTGGTAATCCGCAGCTAGAACCTTGGATTGCAAATGGTGTTGACCTGTCATTTGAACATTATTTCGATGATTCAGTTGGATATGTATCTATTGCTGGTTTTTATAAAGATCTCGAGTCCTATGTATATACTCAACCAGAAGCCTATGACTTCAGTGAATTTCCTACAGGTGGTTACAACCCCGCTTTAGATCTAGGTGCGATTACTAAGCCACAAAACGGCGATGGCGGGTCGCTAAAAGGACTTGAACTAGCAGCCTCAATATCTGGTGCAATGTTAACCGAAGTACTTGAAGATTTTGGTGCTATTGCCAGTGCTTCATTCACGACAAGCGATATTCAACCGAACCCAGATTCTCCGTCAGAGCCTTTACCTGGTTTATCTGAAGATGTCTATAACTTAACTTTCTACTATGAAAATAGCGGTTTTTCTGCTCGGGTTGTTGGGCGTTATCGATCTGAGTTTTTAGGAGAAGTATCCGGTTTTGATGCTGGAAGAAGTTTTAGATATAACGAGCCAGAAACAATTGTTGATGCTCAAATAAGTTATCGTTTCCAAGAAGGTACGCTGGAAGGTCTAACATTATTGTTGCAAGCCAATAACCTTACAGATGAACCGTTTGTCACCACTGAAGAAGGCGATGAAATGCGCGTAATTGATTACCAACGTTATGGTACTAACTACGCATTTGGCGCTTCATACCAGTTTTAAATAATGCAAAACAAGGTCTTTGATCACAACTTGGATCAAAGGCCTTATGTTTGCACAGTGGAATTTTACTAAATCGATTAGTCCATTCTATGGAGTATCTATGACGAGCCGTGTCCAAAACGTGGTTATTCTTGGTGGCGGCAGTGCTGGATGGATGGCTGCAGCTTGCTTAAGCAAAACACTCGGCAGCCAGTTACAAATTACGCTTATCGAGTCGGAATCAATAGGCACTGTCGGCGTAGGAGAAGCGACTATCCCATCTATACATCTCTTCAATCAGCTGATAGGGATTGATGAACAAGCATTTGTCAAAGCTACTCAAGCAACTTTTAAGCTAGGCATACAATTCAAAGGTTGGGGGAAAGAGCAAGATGACTACATGCATGCTTTTGGTGGTTTTGGATTCCCATTTGGATCACAACCATTTTTTCAATATTGGATGCATAGTAAAACATTAGGGAATCAATTTAGTTTTTGGGATTACTCATTAAATAGTCAGGCAGCAAAATATAATAAGTTTGCCAAATTAGAAAAAGTCGGTGAAACCAACCTTCAAGGACTCGTATACGCCTACCAGTTCGATGCATCATTGTTTGCAAGTTTCCTGCGCTCTTTTTCTGAGAACCTTGGTGTAAATCGAATAGAAGGAATCGTTAAAAAGACAAATTTAAGTAGTGAAACAGGCTTTATTGATTCACTGACGCTCGACAGCGGAATGGTTATTACTGGCGAACTCTTTATCGATTGTTCAGGTTTTAAAGGTGTGCTTATTGAACAAGCACTTCAAACAGGTTTCGAATGTTGGAGCCACTGGTTACCGTGTGATAGTGCTCTTGCTATTCCAACTAAAGCGTTAACTCCTCTCCCTCCATACACAACAGCGACAGCACATGATGCTGGTTGGCAATGGCAGATCCCTCTGCAACATAGAACCGGTAACGGATATGTTTACAGCAGTCGCTATATGACAGATGAACAAGCCGAGGAAGAATTATTAAACAAGTTAAATAGCGAACCAATTGGGCCAGCGAAACATATTCGCTTTAAAACAGGTATGAGAAAATTGAGTTGGAATAAAAATTGTGTTGCTCTTGGATTAGCAAGTGGCTTTCTAGAACCGTTAGAATCCACGAGTATTCATTTAGTACAATTTTCCTTAGGCAAGTTACTAAAGTTTTTCCCAAATAAAGCATTTCATCCATCTACTACTGATGAATTTAACCGACTAGTGAACCAAGAATATAATAATGTTAGGGATTTCATCATCCTCCATTATAAAGCTAATCAAAAACAGGAAAGTAAATTCTGGCATGACTGCGCACAAATGCCAGTCCCTGCGGCATTACAACAAAAAATATCGCTCTTTGAAGCTCAAGGACAAGTCCACTGCGGTAGTGATGAATTATTTTCTGACATTAGTTGGACGCAAGTGATGCTAGGGCAAAACATATTACCCAAAAGCTATCACCCTATGACACATAGTTTCCCGGTTAAAAATCTAAAGATCTATCTAGCTGAAACTCGCTCTATTATCAAACAAATAATACCCGCAGTGCCAAAACACAAGCACTTTATTGATCTTTATATTGATCACAAACAATCACCCAATAATACATAGGATAACAGCTATGAGATATATTCTGACGAAAGCTGTTCTTAGTTTAATGTGCGTCTATGGCGTTTGTAGCAATGTTAGCGCGGCGGACAATTCACTTCCGATGGAAGGTTTAAACACGGCTAAAGCAATAAAAGAAGTTAGAGTTGAACCGGAGTTCTGGTGGGCGGGAATGGTCAATACAACGCTTGAGTTGATGCTTCACGGCGACAACATCGCTTCAATGCAAGCATCCATACAGTCCGCTTCCAGGATCAACATCATTGAGCAATCAACCACAGAAAATCCAAACTACTTATTTATTAAGCTTTCTTTAAAAGATGCGAAGCCGCAGACTATTACTTTGTCGCTAATAAAAGACAATGCTCAAATGCATCAGTTTGACTACCAAATCAAGCAACGACGTGTAGGTTCAAGCCAGCGACAAGGCTTCGATAACAGCGATGTTATCTACCTAATTACCCCAGATCGCTTCGTTAACGGCGAGACATCAAATGATAATCACAGCTCAATGCTTGAAAAGGTCAATAGAGCAGATAAAGATGGCCGTCATGGCGGTGATATACAAGGTATTATTAATAGCCTAGATTACTTACAAAAGCTTGGTGTGACCCAGCTTTGGGTCAATCCACTGCTTGAAAATAATCAGCAGCAATACTCCTACCATGGCTACTCAACAACAGATCACTACAAGATTGACCCGCGTTTTGGCAGTAATGCGGACTACCGTCAACTTAGTGATGCCGCTAAAGATAGGGGCATTGGGATCATCAAAGATATCATCGTCAACCATATCGGCTCTAATCATTGGTGGATGAAAGATATTCCTAGCAAAAACTGGATTAATGGTTTGGCTGCTAATCAGGCCATCAATACCAATATGTTGCCTTTTACCACTCATCGCCGTACTACAGTACAAGATCCCTACTCTGCGCCAAGCGATTTGAGCAACTTCGTTGATGGCTGGTTTGTTGATAGCATGCCAGATTTAAATCAGACCGAAGAAAAACTGGCAACCTACCTGATTCAAAACAGTATTTGGTGGGTTGAGTACGCTAATTTATCTGGGATCCGCGAAGATACCTACTCCTACGCCGATAAAGCATTTTTGGCGCAATGGTCAAAAGCAATTATGGCAGAATATCCTAAGTTCAATATAGTGGGCGAAGAATGGACAGCCAACCCAATAACAGTCTCCTATTGGCAAGCGGGAAAAATAAACCAAGATGGCTATGTCTCCTACCTGCCAAGCCTTATGGACTTTCCGTTATACGAAACCATGCTAAAAGCGTTCAATAACGACGAATCATGGGACAAAGGCTTTATAGAGCTCTATGAGATGATGGCCAATGATGTTGTCTATGCCGATCCAACCAACCTTGTGTTGTTTGAAGGTAACCATGACACAAACCGTTTATTCAGCCTGTTAGATAGCAATTTATCCCGCTTCAAGATGGCAATGGCATACACATTAACGTCTAATCGTATTCCGCAGATTTTTTACGGCACTGAAGTATTGATGCAAAGCCCAGTATCAGGTCGCCACGACGGCGAAGTAAGATCTGACCTCCCTGGTGGTTGGTCATCGGATGCTACCAATGCCATGACCGGACAAAGTTTAACGTCACAACAATTAGATGCCCAGAATTTTGTCAGTAAATTACTCAACTTTAGAAAAAGTTCATCTGCCATTCATAACGGTAAGTTGATTCATTACGTGCCAGAAAACGGCACTTATGTTTACTTTAGAGCAGATCTAACCGAAACGGTTATGGTAGTGATGAACAAGAATAATGAGCAGATAATGCTAGATAACGAAAGATTCAAAGCACAGTTGAAAGACTTTTCAACCGCAACCGATGTGATAACAGGCCAATCGCAAAATATCTTACATAGCTTAAAAAGCCCTGCCAACTCGGTGTTAGTACTAAGCCTAAACTAATCAATAATAACTAAGAAATCAAAAGATAGGGTTAGATTTTATGACGATTACAACAAAGTTAGTTGACGCATATGGTTTTAAACAAAGTCTTGTAAAGAGCAAGCAAAAAGCATCAAAAAACGCATTAATAGTCAGTCTCGTCTTACCTGCGTTTTTTGCAACCGGTTGCACAGAATCGTCAACGAATAGCGACGTTAACACTGCAGAAAAAGCATCTGCAAACAAAAGCACTGTTTCGACGCATAAACAAGTAAAGCCGGTGGTTTATCAAGTCTTTACTCGCTTGTTTGGCAACAAAAACACCAACAATCAACCGTGGGGAACAAAACAGCAAAACGGTGTTGGAAAGTTTAGTGATTTTGATAACACTGCGCTGCAAAGTATTAAAGCATTAGGTACCACCCATATATGGTATACCGGCGTTCCCCATCATGCATTAGTTGCCGACTATAAAGCCTATGGTATTAGCGACGATGACCCAGATGTCGTTAAAGGACGCGCAGGTTCCCCTTATGCTGTAAAAGATTACTACAATGTGAACCCAGATCTTGCTGATAATGTAGAGAACAGGCTGCAAGAGTTTAAAGACTTAATCAAACGCACCCATGATAATGGTATGAAGGTCGTCATCGACATTGTGCCTAATCATGTTGCTAGAGCTTATCAGTCCAACTATCAGCAAAAAGGCATAAGCAGTTTTGGCACTAATGATCACACCAGTAAAAGCTATAAAAGGCACAATAATTTTTACTATGTAGTAAAGCAGTCCGGCGGAGGAACAACCGCTACAGCCTTTAAAGTGCCAAAATTAAACGTGCAAAACTCACCTCTTGGTGGAGAGGTGCACCCACTAGTAGATGGAGAGTTTAGAGAGTTCCCCGCCAAATGGACTGGCAATGGCGCTCGTGCAGCACAGCCTGACGCCAATGATTGGTACGAAACCGTCAAAATCAATTATGGCGTAAAGCCAGACGGCAGTATTGACTTCCCAGCTCTGCCACGATCTTTAGCCAATGAAGATGCGAATGCCCATTATCAACATTGGTTGGCGATAGAAAAAACGGATAATGCATTAGTAGCTGAGCAAAAACAGATCCCCGACTCTTGGCTTAAATTCAAACAGATCACTCAATTTTGGCTAGCACAGGGTGTCGATGGTTTTCGTTACGATATGGCAGAGATGGTGCCGGTGGCATTTTGGAGCTACCTAAACACCAATATTAAACACACTAATCCTGAGGCGTTCTTATTAGCTGAAGTCTATAACCCAGCGCTTTATCGAGACTATATTCATTTAGGCAAAATGGACTACCTTTACGATAAAGTGGATATGTACGATACCTTAAAAGCCATTATTCAAGGGCAAGAAAGCACGGCTGCTATCGCAGAAAAACAAGCGTTAGTCAGTGATATTTCAGCAAACATGCTGCATTTTTTAGAAAATCATGATGAGCAAAGAATTGCCAGTGACCAATTTGCTAATAATGCTTTTGCAGCCCTGCCCGCTATGGTCGTTTCTACCACCATCAGCTCAGCCCCTACGCTTGTTTATTTCGGCCAAGACGTAGGCGAAAAAGCAGCAGAGAACCCTGGTTTTGGTAGTCCTACGCGTACCAGTATTTTTGATTATATCGGCGTACCCGCCCATCAGCGTTACATGAATAACGGCAAGTTTGACGGTGGACAGTCTACTGTAGAAGAGCTTGAACTTAGACATTACTACACAAAACTGCTCAACCTAAGCCATAGTGCCTCCGCATTAAGCGGTGAGTATAGCGAACTCGATAGTTTTAATCGTGCAAACAAAGTGGCTGGCTATGATGAGCAGACTTTTGCATTCAGCCGTTACAATGCTGAACAACAATTAATCATCGTAAGTAACTTTAGCCAGCAACACAGTAAGACGTTTACCTTACAACTACCTCACTCACTCATCTCGAAGTGGAACATTAACACTAAGCAAATAGCGCTGGTGGACCTTTTAAATGCCCCTCAAAAGTCATTAAGCGGCCAAGAATTAACACTGACAGTTATTGATGATAAATGGGGCGTCGCTTTGACCCTTGCGCCTAACGAGTCAAAAGTACTAATGCTTAATCATCACTAAATACCAATATCCATACCAATAAAAAGTAATACAAAGCCCGTATAGACGGGCTTTGTCATTTATCTGAAAAGCGAAACATAACCAAAATGCTGTACAGCTATCTTCTCCATTTGAATACGTATGCAAGCCATTGCAGCAAGTTTAAGGTTCAATTTAGTATGCTAACAGCAGCAAAACTTCAATAAAACTTGCACGACAAAACTATAACAATAAATTAAACACAGGGATGGCACCATGTACTCATTGCGCTCTACATTACTTCCGTACCATGATAACGCCGCAATACAAAAAAAGAATTTCCACGCTAAAAAGCACTCTTTGCCTGAGTTGGCCGCTATCACTTCAATAATACTAGGTACGGCGTTTAGCAATGTCGCAGTGGCTAAAACAGTTTCAGTTACCTCTCCCGACAAACAAATAGTGGTGTCTATTTTTGATGACAATGGCCAGCCAGAATATAACGTTAAGTTTCATGGAAAACAGGTCATCACCGACTCTCGTCTTGGACTGGTATTTGAATCATTAGGTGAATTGGCACAAGGCTTTACCATTGAGAAAAGCAAATTAAGCAACACTCAAAATCGCTGGCAGCAACCATGGGGCGAGCAAGAATGGATAGAAGATAATTACAACCAAGCTAACATCACCCTAAGCAACGGCAAATATAAGCTTAAACTGCATTTTAAAGCCTTTGATGACGGCATCGGCTTTCGATATGAGCTACCAAAACAAGCTGGGCTAAGTCAGTTAACCATCACCAATGAATTAACAGAATTTTCAGTTCCGTTGCCCGAAAAAGCGCAAGCCTGGTGGATCCCAGCAAGAGGCTGGAATCGTTATGAGTACCTATACAGCAACAGCGCTTTAGACAAAGTGACTAATGTACACACTCCCTTCACTTTTAGGCTCAATTCTGGAGTCCACTTGAGTATTCACGAAGCGGCACTGGTCGACTACACTTCGATGACCCTAAATCAACGTCGTAGCGGCAAACTAAAAGCCGATCTCACTCCCTGGTCTGACGGCAGTTTGGTCAAAACTCAAGCGGGCTTTTTCTCTCCATGGCGTACTATCCAGATAAGCGATGACGCCGCAGGTTTACTAAATTCGCACTTAATTCTTAATTTGAATGAACCCAATAAACTTGGCGATGTAAGCTGGGTAGAGCCAGGGAAATATGTCGGTATTTGGTGGGGTATGCACCTTAATGCGAATACTTGGGGCTCAGGTGAAAAGCACGGCGCCACCACCAGCGAAACCAAGCGTTATATGGATTTTGCAGCTAGTAATGGCTTCGATGGTGTGTTAGTAGAAGGCTGGAATCATGGTTGGGATGGCAGCTGGTTCCATAATGGTGACGTGTTCAGTTTTACTCAACCCTACCCAGATTTTGACCTTGATGCGGTGAGCAATTACGGCAGCTCAAAAGGGGTTAAGCTCATTGGCCATCACGAAACCTCTGGCTCAGTCACAAACTACCGAAATCAGATGCAAGTCGCCTACGATCTTTACCAACAGTATGGCGTCAGTCAGATAAAGACCGGCTATGTCGCTGATGGCGGTGATATTAAGCGTATAGATGAAAACGGTATTACTCGCCATGAATGGCATGATGGTCAATTTATGGCAAACGAATATTTGTACAGTGTTAAGCAGGCAGCTAAACGTCAGCTCAGTATTAACACTCACGAACCGATAAAAGATACCGGACTGCGCCGTACCTATCCAAACTGGATTTCTCGTGAAGGTGCCCGTGGACAAGAGTTTAACGCCTGGGGCACACCGCCGAACAACCCAGCACACACCACAACGCTTGCCTATACCCGCATGTTATCAGGGCCTATGGATTTTACACCGGGTATTTTCGACCTTGCCCCTAAAGGACTCGATGCAGTTAATCGCGTGCAAACAACCTTAACCAAACAGCTTGCTCTGTATGTGGTACTTTATAGCCCAATTCAGATGGCAGCGGATCTGCCTAGAAACTACCTTGAGAGGCAAGATGCATTTCAGTTCATCAAAGATGTACCCACTGATTGGTATCAGAGTATCGCCTTGGCAGGTGAAGTGGGTGAGTATGTGGTCTTTGCTCGTCAAGAACGTGCGGGTAAGAGTAAAGGTAAAGATTGGTATCTAGGCGCAATTACCGATGACAGCGCTAGAGACATCGACATCAAACTCGATTTTTTATCCCCAGGTGTACAATATGAAGCTCAGATCTACCGAGATGGTAAAGATGCTAACTGGCAAAATAATCCTTATGATTATGTCATCGAGAGCAAACAGGTTAACGCTGCAGACCGCCTAACACTAGAACTGGCTTCAAGCGGCGGTACCGCGATTCGTTTTAAAGCTATTGATTAGCAAAGTCTGCCTTTTGGTAGTTTTAGACCCAAAAAGCCCTTAATTAAGGGCTTTTTCTATTACTCACTTTCTCAGCCATATTTAGCGCTTTAGCTGATAGTCACTACCGTCTTTAGCTGTAAATTCTTGATCGAGTACTGATGAGGCTACCACAGTATTTTCTACATTAACCAGGCTTATCCAGTACTGGTGGCCTTCAACTAAGATATCCTCAATGTTGGCACAATCTCGTGCGCCCTTTTCGCTTTGTCTATCAAAAGTAAGCTCAACATGAACGCCATTATCTTTAAGTAAGATTGCAGTTGGCTCGCTCTTGTGGCCGTTAAGCGCCACAAACTGTTTAGGGCAACGTAAACCTGTTTGGCTACCGTCTTTCATAAACACTAAAAGCTGCTGGTAGTACACCACATAGCTACAAGCATCTTTATGCGATCCCTTAGCCAGTGGAAACTTGTCATCCAAAAAGATTTTGGCACAGGGTGTTGAGGTATCATTTGCTGCCTGACGGACAACATTCACATCAACAAAATCCGAACCAGTGTATAGATTATTCTCGTGGTTGTTTGCAGTGTTATTGATTGTTGATATATCCATTGTCCTGTCCTCATTCATTCCTAAAATAGGTCACTCACCGTTACTTGCTTTGAAAGCTTTCAAAAAACTGTACATTTCCTGACTGCTTGATTTGTAGTCTAGTGTAAAAATCGCTACAATTTCACAATAAAAATTTTACAATGTGAATTTTACAATATGAAAAGTAATCAGAGCCTGATCAGAAAGTCACATTTTCTCGGAACCAAGATTAGAAATTTGCGTAAGAGAAACCATCTTACAATGGAAGATCTTTCAGCCCGCTGTGTGCGTGTCGATCCTGAGTCAGCCCCCTCTGTATCTTACCTTTCGATGATTGAACGGGGTAAACGAGTCCCGAGTGCTGGAATGCTTGCGGTGATAGCGGCAGTGTTTCAAAAAGAGGTTGATTGGTTCCTCGATGACGTCCCCGAAGACAACGCTATTACACCAGAAAAAGGTCGCCGCGGTGGAATAAGTGGTATGGCTTTAGAACCGAGTTTTCTGTTTTCCAGTGATATTTTACAGATTGCCATCCCCGAAATGCTGTCACAAACAGGAACTACCGGTCGTGAATTTGCCCATTTATTGATCCGCGCACACCAAGAACACCATCAAAATCACTTCCCAGATCTTGAACGTGCTGCTGAAGAAGTCGGTCAAAAACGGCTTCCTTTGGCATTAGATGACTTAAAGGATATTGCTAAATCCCTTGGGTTAAAACTGAAATGGGTCGATAGAACCCCGCAAGAAGTAGAAGATGAGATGGGAGTCAGTACCGCCCATGTGGTGACTTCGTTCTTTGAGCCGCCATCAACTATCTATCTCAACAAGATGCTCAAGTCATTCCCAACAAGGCTTAAATATGATCTTGCGGTACATATTGGTCACTGTGTTTTACACAATAAAGACGGTTTAAAGTGCGTGTTAACTGCGGGAAGAAGGCATACCGCTGCCCACGATGAGTTAACCAGCCCAGCATCATCGACTTTGAATGCCCAAGATATTTTGCACGCATGGCGGGATTTTGAGTCTAGCTTCTTTGCTGGTGCACTGCTTTGTCCAAAAGTGCCCTTTAGACAATTATTAGACAGACACGGCTATGAGATAAACGTCAATAAAACCGTTGGTGTTTCAGCATCAGTTGCAATGCGGCGAATGACTGTTGTCTCTCCCTACCCGCACTGGCATTACTTTGACGCTTATGCACCTGGAAAATTAAAAGCCGTTTATCGCGGTAATGGCATTCCTTTGCCTTGGGGCAATATGCGGGTGGTGGAAGATCCTTGTCAGCACTGGGCCGTATTTAGAATGATCAATGAGCCTAAAGTAGGTACCTCAGCTCAAATATCTATTCTTGAGGTGGCTGAAGAGCCACGGATCTACTGCTGTGAATCAGTAAAGGTAGAAGATATGGCGGGTAACAATCACGTGCTTTGCGCTGGCATTGATCTCAACCCCGCTATCGATGCCCAAGGTGGTGATTCCGCATCTATTGCCACAGAGCTGAAACAGATCTGTGCAGAAAACAGTGGCTCAGTTGAAATGCCAAAACATATTAAACAAAACCTATTAAGCGTGGCAAAAATCCTGAACATTAATTGGATAGAGCGCGGCATAGACAATGAAGCTCGGCTTATTTGCTCAAGAGGCGCTGTGTGCCCAAGACAACCAAGTTGTTATAAAGCCGGTAAAGCACTTTGTGATGAACAGTAACTTACAAAATGGTTAGTCCACGGGGTATTAGTTACCGTGATTAGGTATGCCCATTGCCGTTGCATGTACAATGATGCACTGCTCTGAATAGCCAAATTCAATTGCTAGGGTATCGTCAATAATCATATTTGCGAGTAACACGGTGCCGGCAATTTCTTGCTTAGCTTGCTCAATTGCCATCAAAGTAGACACTCCGTCATCAATAGGCAATAAATATAAAAACTGGGTTTGACAGCTTTTGCCTACCACAGCGCCTAATGCAACAAGCTCCTCAGACTGAGTCGCACCATGATAGGTTTGAGAGGTAAACGAACCGTGATTTGCTATGTTACAGCCAGTCAATAGTAGAAAGCATATAAAAACAATAGCTTGTATTTTAACCACTTTAGTCATCCACATGTACCCGTTAATTAAAAGTGTTGCAGTTGTTAAATATACAGCATGAATACGTATGTATTCTGTTGTACCAAATTCAAGCTCAAGGGTAACATGGAAACCTACTTTTATTCATGCTCTGCTTGTGGTGTGGTCGGTAAAAGTATGGTCGTTTCTAACGGTTTAGCCGTTAGTTTTACCACCCTATAACGCGCTTTAGTTCGACAACGCAAACACGTTTGGCTATCGCAGGAATAGCATAGGTATAGGGTAACGGTCAGCAGAGGTTGCTAGCTGTTACCCAATTTTTTAATGATTCGACCAACAATAATAATTCTAACACCGAAAAGGTCTGGTTAATGTCTGAGAACAACCCTCAACAACAAAAGCCACAGCTCAGCTTCTGGCAAATATTTAATATGTGTTTTGGATTTTTGGGCATTCAATTTGGCTTTGCACTGCAAAATGCCAATGTAAGCCGAATATTCCAAACCCTTGGCGCATCGATTGATGATATCCCAATTCTGTGGATTGCCGCGCCTTTAACCGGACTCATTGTACAGCCTATCATCGGTTACCTCAGTGATAACACCTGGGGAAGATGGGGAAGAAGGCGACCATTTTTTGTACTAGGCGCAGTTTGTACGACCTTAGCACTTTTTGTTATGCCCCACTCTCCTGCTTTGTGGATTGCTGCTGGCATGCTATGGATTATGGATGCATCGATTAACATCGCGATGGAACCTTTTCGGGCATTTGTTGGCGATAACCTGCCCAATAAGCAACGCACTCTGGGTTATGCGATGCAAAGCTTCTTTATTGGTATTGGCGCCGTCATCGCATCAGCGCTACCCTATATTTTAAGTAATTATTTTGATGTCAGTAATACTGCGCCCGCTGGTGAGATTGCTGATTCAGTACGTTACGCTTTCTATTTTGGCGGTGCCGTGCTTTTCCTTGCTGTAATGTGGACCGTCATTTCAACCAAAGAGTACTCACCTGAAGAGTTAGCTGAATTTGAAAAACATACTGATGCAAGCCCTACCCAAAAAACAGGCCAACGTAGCGCAACACAGTACCGAAACGGCAGTATCCTCTGGGCAAGTATTGGTAGCATTTTTACTGCCACTATTTGGTTGTGTGAATGGGATAAGCAATTATTTATTCTCAGTTTAGGGATCCTAAGCTTTGGTCCTTTACAACTATACTGCTCAAGCAAATTAGCCCAACTGCAGCACGGTGCTCAAGCAAATAACCCGTTAGGTGTAAGTCGTGAAAAGCAGGGGTTGATCTTTTGTGTGGTCGATGACCTGTTTAATATGCCCAAAGCGATGCATCAACTCGCTTTAGTGCAATTTTTCTCCTGGTTCGCACTATTTGCCATGTGGATCTATACCACAGCAGCCGTGACTGACTATCACTATGGTAGCCAAGATGTATTATCAAAAGCCTATAACGATGGTGCTGACTGGGTCGGCTTGCTCTTTGCTGTTTATAACGGTTTTGCGGCAATTGCAGCTATTTTTATCCCGATACTCGCGAAAAAACTAGGCTTAAAAGTGACTCACTGCATCAACCTGTTCTGTGGTGGTCTCGGCCTTATAAGCTTTAAGTTCATCAGCGATCCCACCTTATTATGGCTGCCAATGATAGGCATAGGTATCGCTTGGGCTTCAATACTCTCTGTCCCATACGCCCTGCTCGCAAATACATTACCAGCAAAGAAAATGGGTGTTTACATGGGAATATTTAACTTCTTTATCGTCATCCCACAATTATTGGCAGCAAGTGTGCTTGGTCTTATCGTCAGAGTACTTTTCGATGGCCAGCCGATTTACGCCCTGATCACCGGTGGCACGCTGATGATGGTAGCAGGTATAGCTGTGCTAAGAGTCAATGTCGACAATAGCCAATGATCCTTGTTGAAGATCAAACACTCAAAAACCTTAACAATACACTTTGTGTTTTACGCAAAATAAATAAAGAAGCATCATATTTGGGGAAGCAAATGGTAGGTCCAATCACATTTAAACAAACAGTACTTACCGCCGCAGTGAGTATGGCGCTGTTACTAGCCGGCTGTAACAATCAACATACAGAAAATAATACTGAAAAAAGTACCGAGTTAAATTCTGTTAAAAGTGAAACAACAAAACTTAGCACTGGTAATCAGCGAAATTCTATTGCACCAGGAATTCCTGGAAACGACCCAACATGGGCTTTTGCAGGAAAAACCGGCATTGGCACCTCTTATGAGCCCTATGCAGACGGTAGTTATCAAGATAGCGCAGAAAACCCTATCAGTCGGGTTTGGTTCTCGCTTGCCCAAGGTATTGTTACTGAAACCATGTTCGGTCTTATTCATAATGCGCAACTTAAAGAGATGCAATTTATTGTAACCGGTGACGGTTTTGTTGATACCGAAAAAGATGATACTGAACACTCTATCGAGTATTTACACACTGATGAGCAAGGCAGACCACTATCACTTGCCTATAAGCTTATTAATAAAGATAAAGGCGGAAAATACCAAATAGAAAAACATATTTTTACTGATCCTGACCGCGATGCACTAATGATGAAGGTGATCTTTACTGCATTTGAATCCGGGATCACTCCATACCTAATGGTTAACCCGCATATCGACAATAGTGGTGCAAATGATATTGCTCAGTATGACACTGCTAATAAAGTGTTTACCGTAAACACCACAGATAAAAACAGCAGTGTCATGAGTGTTAAATCAAGTATTGATTTTAGCCAAGCAAGTGTTGGCTTTGTTGGCATCTCTGATGGATTAACCGATCTAAAAAATAACGGTGATATGAACTGGCAGTACAGCGCAACCTCCGATGAAAACCAAGGAGGGAATGTCGCACTCACCGCCCAGTACCCGAGCCCAATAGTAAAAGCCGGCGAGCAACAAGCTAAGATAAGTTTTGATCTCGTCATCGGTTTTGGCAGCGATAAGCAAAACAGTTTAGCTAATACAGACGCGAGCCTAGCAGCAGGTAGCGACAAAGTACTCGCAGCCTTTAACGGTGATGGAGATGCATTGGGTTGGCAAGATTATCTAAGCTCACTCGATGCATTAAACAACATGGTGAATACCACTACTGATAATGGCAAGTTGTTATACGCCAGTGCATTAGTGTTAAAAGCCCAAGAAGACAAGACCCATGCCGGCGCGTTAATCGCCTCACTTTCTAATCCATGGGGAGATACGGTTTCTGCAAAAGTTGGCAGTACCGGCTACAAAGCGGTTTGGCCACGGGACTTTTATCAATGCGCGATGGCCTTTCTAGCAATGGGTGACAGCCAAACGCCAAAAACAGCGTTTGAGTATTTAGAGAAAGTTCAGGTAACTGAAAATACTCCGGGTTATACCGGCACACCAGGTTGGTTTTTACAGAAAACCCATGTAGATGGACAGATTGAATGGGTCGGTGTGCAATTAGATCAGACTGCAATGCCTATCATGCTCGGCTGGAAGTTATGGCAAGCTGGGGTATTAAGCGATACTGAAATAAGCCATTGGTACAAAAAAATGCTCAAACCTGCCGCAGAGTTTTTGGTCAATGGTGGTGAAGTTAACTTAGATTGGAATCACACCAATATAACACCACTAAAAACTCAACAAGAACGCTGGGAGGAGCAGCAAGGCTACTCACCTTCAACCACCGCAGCGGTAATATCAGGTCTTATCAGTGCCAGTGATATAGCAAGTCATACTGGCGATGAAATAGCGGCCAAACGTTATTTAGATACCGCAAAAATGATGCAGAACCAAATAGCAAAACTTATGGTCACAACCAATGGTTTACTGGCAGCATCAAGCCGCTCTAATAGTGATTCAGACCAATATAAAAAACTACCCTATTTTGTACGTTTAGCGCCAAACGGCGAACCAAACCTTGATACTAAGCTCGGTGACAACAATGGTAGAGATGGCCTTGATCAACGCCTTATTCTAGATGGAGGCTTTTTGGAACTGGTTCGCTACGGTGTAACTGACGCAACCGATAAGACGGTGAGTAATACGGTTGCACTGATAGACGAAGAGAAACTAGAGCATAACTTAAGAGTGAAATACCAGTTTAAAGCCAAAGATGGGTCACTTATTCCAGGCTTTAGACGTTACGGTAATGATGGTTATGGAGAAGATGAAGTCAACGGTGACAGCTACGCTGAGAAAGGCCAAAACAGTGCTGGGCAACGAGGGCGTGTTTGGCCATTTTTTACCGGAGAACGTGGCCATTTTGAGCTTGCTAAAGCCCTTAAGAGCAACAGCCTTGATAGTGACTCCCATCAAAAGCTAATCATTACTTATGTGCAAGGAATGGAAACTTTTGCCAATGAAGGATTAATGCTACCGGAACAAGTATGGGACGGTGTTGGCAACCCAACGCGTTACGACTATAAGCCAGCTCAAGGCACTAACTCTGCCACACCACTTGCTTGGACCCACGCTGAATACATTAAGCTGGTGCGTTCGATGTCCGATAAACAGGTATGGGATAACTATTCTATAGTGAGTGAAAAGCTCAACAACTAATTTATCAATTAGCTCAAGCGAGAAAATACTAGCTCGTTAGTGACAAACTAACGGGCTTTTTTATTGCCTTATGCTTATCTTTTCACTTTTAAGTAAACCATATTGATACTCACTCCCCCAAGCGCCTTTAAAGAATATATTATTGATAAAATGCGCTTCACGGCGAAATCCTACTCTTTCTAATAATTGATAGGAGGGCTGATTGTCGCAGTCAGTAGTCGCAATTATTCGGTGCTTTTTCATATCATTAAATAGATAACCGATAAATGCATTCAACGCTTTAGTGGCAATCCCTTTACCTTGATGCTCTGGCGCCAAGGTAAAGCCCACTTCAACTTGCTCGGCATCAATAAAGTGGATTGCAAAATCACCTAACAAGTTATTGCTGTGGGTTGCAACAATTGCAAGTTGGAACCATTGCCCTACTTCACCAAATTGATGCCCCTGCATCGACTCATACAAGCTATTGGCTTGTTCTATCGAGTAGTCATTCCAGCTTTGGTATTGAGCAACCTCTTTAACCGCTCGATAACGCGCAAAAGTCTCTAGGTCGCCAAGTTCAAACTCACGGATAGTTAAATCATCCACGGTAAATATCTTCGACATTGTTATGACTCTACTGTTAATTTATACAACCGACTCTCTTCATCATAAGCAGCCAATTTTTCAATTTTATCGAATACAAAGCCCAGCCGCTCTAGTGTCTTTATTGAAGCCTCGTTCCCCATAGAGGTCACTGCAATAAATTCCTTTGCCTTAAGAACAGTTTCACCATAGTTGAGTACCGCTTTTACCGCTTCTTGCGCATACCCTTTAGACCAATAGGCTTTTGCAAACGCATAGCCTAGTTCAAAATCATCGCGATAATCTCGACATATCAAGCCACAGATCCCAATCGGTGTATCGCCATTTCGCAATGAAACCAGGAACATACCATAACCGTTATCAGCATAACTTTTAGTGAAATTATCTGCTATATAGTTAGCAGCTTGCTCAAGGTTGTGAACTTGTTTGTCCGCTATCCCTTCTATAAAGCTTGGTTCGTTAAGTAAGCACAGAATAAAACTCGCATCAGCAGCAGTAACCTGTCTAATTGATAGTCTTTCACTGGTCATTAAAGCCATATAAATCCTTTTATAATCACACTCAAATATCTGTTAATTTGTTTCTAATAGATCGCAGTAATTTCATAATGATGAAGTTTCCCCCCAATGTTAATCGAAACTTCATCATTAACCTCGCGTGACATCAGTTTTTCGCCAATAGGCGACTGCGGCGTGATGAGCATAAAATTGCGTTTAGCTAATTCAATTTTTAGTCCACCAGCACTTGGCCCCACAAACAACAAGCTGACAATATCCTCTTGGTCAACAAGTTCAACTAAGTGACCAAGCGTGATCTGCTTTGAGCTGTGAATAACGCTTTCTTTTGAAGCTCGACGCTTTGATAAGGCGAAAAGTTGTTCAAAACCTGCGATATCCGCCTGGCACTGCGCGACTCTCACTGATTGGCCGTGGGCTAGGTATGACGCCTCTAAACCAAAAGTATCGTATTTATTCTCTGCAACGCTTTCACTACTGGTAGCAGTATCATGGGCACGCTTGGCAGCATTCACCGCATCTTGATGCACTTTTATAAGGGCTTGCTGAATCGAATGTTCTATCTCTTCTCTGCTAAACACGGAAAACCCTGTAGTTATTCAAAGAATGTTGAATATAGTTTTAATTGCTTGCAGCATAACATGCTTGATTAAACTGACAAATTAGTTAACTTAGGAGATGTGCAATCGTATTAACTAAGTCGCGCATCAGCTTAGAGAGTGCCATCTTTCAGTTAGGGATCATCAATGCAAAACAGCCATAATAAAGACAATAAACTTCTCAATTTTGGCTTGCTCAGCCTAGCAATGGCCGCAGCGACATGCACTGCGCAAGATCTTGAGCCTAGAAGCTATACCAATATTCCCATTGGGATGAACTTTTTAGTCGTCGGCGCAGCACACTCAGAAGGTGAGCTTTCGCCTGCGCCGACCGCACCAATTGAAAATGCAGACATCAACATCAATGCTGCAGTTGTCGGATACGCCCATACTTTTGCATGGGCTGGCAAATCATCAAAGATTGATATGTCGGCAAGTCGACTTTGCTATAAAGGCAGCGCTGACTTTCAAGGCGAGCGAGTAACCGCTGATAGATGCGGCTATGGCGATGCTAATATTCGACTCTCCTGGAACTTTTTTGGCGCGCCGGCTTTAAAGCCTGCCGACTTTGGTGCATGGAAGCAAGGTGTTGTGGTCGGTACCAGTCTACAAATAACCGCGCCTACGGGAAGTTATGACAGAGATAAACTACTAAATGCGGGTGCTAATCGCTGGGTATTTAGACCAGGATTAGGCATGTCTCATAAGCTCGGTGACTGGTATTACGATTTAATTGCTTCTGTGCGTTTTTACGGTGATAACGACGAGTATTTTAATGACGTTAAGCTAGAGCAAGATCCACAATATACCCTACAAGGTCACTTAATTTACAATTTTAGCAGAGGCCATTGGTTATCGCTTAACGCCAACTTCTATTTTGGTGGTGAAACCCATAAAGACAATGTCGATTCATTTGATTCGCAGGAGAACTCTCGCTTCGGCATTACCTATTCAGCGCCGATTAACAGAAACAATAGCATTAAACTTTACGCCAGTACTGGCGTGGTTACTCAAGTCGGTAGCGATTTTGATACGCTCGGTGCAGTTTGGCAGTACATATTCTAGATTGATTAGCCAAAAATATGCCGCTCAACTTAATGCACTAATAAAAAAGGTTCAATGGCAGTATTACCGTTGAACCAGTTCTATTTGCAGTCAAGCATTTGCGAATGCTAGCTGTTACTCTATATCGTCGAAATACCAGTAACCAGCATTAACCCAATCAGTTAATTGATTGAGTGTTTCATCATCAGCCAACCAAGGTGTTAGCGCCTCTAGAGTTAACTGCTGCGAGTCACATAACAGTGCGATTAACGACTCTTTAGTTTCGCCTAGTTGGATCTGTTCACCATTTATATAGAGCATACCGTCAGCGGCTGTTGCTTCAAAATACAAACAACGCAGGCCACCAAGCTTTACTAGCGGCTGTAACTTTAACTGCTCGGTTACGTCAAGACTTTGAAAACCTAAATGGTCTTCAGGTAAATCAAGTTCACATTTCGACTGAGTAAGATAACGGCCACTAAACTCACTGATTAGCTGGTCATCTAACGTGCTGAATAACTGCTGCTTAATGCGTGCTAAGTCGGAGTTATTGACCACGCCAGAGCCATTAGCTAGTTCACGGTCCGGATCGGCAATCTGCTCATTACACAGATCGTTATCGATAATGTGATCAGCCATTGCGCTCACCATGTCTTTCGCAGAGGCTGTTCGATAACCGACTGAGAAGCTCATCGAAGGCTCAAGAGTCACACCATCATGAGGATACCCCGGTGGCAGATATAAAATATCGCCAGGCAATAGTTCAACATCAATGATCGGATCAAATGCTTCTGTATGAAGCAATGCTGGATGAGCGGCAAACTCTTTGTGAGGACCGAGATCCCCCACTCGCCAACGTCGGCGACCCGAGCCTTGGCAGATAAACACATCGTAAAGGTCAATATGAGGTCCAACTCCGCCACCTGGTGTGGCATAGCTAACCATGACATCATCAAAACGCCAGCGTGGGATAAAATCAAAACATTGAATTAACTCTTCTGCTTCTGGTAACCAGTTATTCAGTGCTTGAACAATTAAGGTCCAATCTTTTTCACCAAGCTTCTCGTAAGATTCAAATGGGCCAAACTCAGCTTGCCACTCATCGTTTGCTTTAAAGACTCGGCGTGACTCAACCATCTCGTCACAAGCAAGTCCAGCCATCTCTTCAGGAGAGAGCAGATCTTGAAAATTTTTAAATCCTTGGCGGATCACTAGTGGTTTTTTTTGCCAGTACTGCTCTAAGAACTGCTGCGGCGTAATACCATTTAAATCTAATTGCATATTTATCACTCACTATAATTTGCGGCGATCCTAGCAAGTATTAGCATTTAGTTATTTGGGCAAGATCATAAATTGGCAAGTTGCTGAACATTCAATTTGCGTTACATTTAAATTGACTCCCCACAATGTCGCTCTACAATATGCGCAAACTCTACTGGTAAGAACTGCACATTGGCACACTCTTTTGCTTCACCCCATTCGACAAATCTTCAAAACGATATCGCTTTAGATGCAAGTACGGTCATTGTGCTCGATTTTGAAACCACTGGTCTGTCTCCAAACCAAGGCGACCGAGCCATAGAAATTGGTGCAGTGAAATTACGAAATGGCATTGTAGTTGATCGTTTTCAAGAGCTAATGAATCCGGGCTTTCGTGTTAGTGGCTTTATCGAGAGTTACACCGGGATTAGCAACCAAATGCTAAGCAGTGCAGCGCCTTGTGATGAAGTCATGGATCAGTTTGCTGACTTTATCGCTGACTATAATATGGTTGCCCATAATGCATCTTTCGACCAACGATTCTTAGATGCCGAGCTCAACGCTATTGGACGTGGTTATAACGGTCAGTTTGCTTGCTCGATGTTGATTGCTAGAAGGCTATATCAAGAAGCGCCAAACCATAAACTTGGTAGTTTAATCAGTTACAAGCAGATTAAACATGATGGTGTTTTTCATAGAGCGTTAGCCGATTCAGAGATGACAGCCGATTTATGGTTAGCAATGCTAGATGATCTTAAGCAAGATCATTGTATTGAAAATGCGGAGTTTACATTGATGCAAACGATAACAAAGCAGAGTAAAGCCAACATCTTTAGATTTTTGTCTAATTACAGCAACTAACGCCTTTTGCCGAGTATGACATGTTTTATCGCTCGGCAGCTAAAAAGTTGCTATGCCGACTGACGCACCACTAAGTTAGTCGGGATCAGCTGCGGTGATACCTCTTCACCGTTAATCAGTTTAAGTACACTCTCAACCAGAATTTCACCTGCCAGCATAGTATTTTGCTTAATTGTCGTTAATGGCGGATTAGCAAAACTAGCCACTGGAATATCGTCATAGCCCATGACAGCAACATCTTCGGGAACAGCTAACCCTTTAGCGTTAAGTGCCCTTATGGCGCCAATTGCAATAAGATCGCTAGCGGCAAAAATAGCGTCAAAGGCTTCACCACTATTCAGTAAGCTATTGGTCGCATCAAATCCCGACGTTTCTGTACTTATCGCTGCAAACTGTATGGCGTTATTTGCTTTAATCCCGGCTTTTTTCAGTGCGCTGAGGTGACCTAAGTAACGGTCACGAAACTCAGGGCTATGACTAGATGAATCGCCAATAAAGGCAATGTTGTTATGCCCTTTCGCTAAGAGGTGTTCTGTGGCTGTTACGCCACCTTGATGGTTATCACAACCAATGGTTAATACCGATTTATGATTGTGTTCTGCGCCCCAAATGACGAAATGGGTATTTTGCTCTAACAGTTTTGCTAACTTGGTTTCGTAATCAACAAAGTCACCATAACCAAGTAAAATAATGCCATCAGCCTTGTTACTGTCCTCATAATCCGCATGCCAATCACTGCTTAACTGTTGAAAAGAAACCAGCAGATCATAGCCCTTTTGTGCGGAAGCTCGAGTGATTGAGCCAAGCATAGATAAAAAGAACGGGTTGATCAGTGAGTCATCATTGGTAGGATCCTCACAAAGTAACAACGCAAGCGTCTGACTGTTTTGCATCCGTAAGTTACTGGCATTTTTATCAACTTTATAGTTAAGCTCTTTTGCAATCGCTTGGATACGTTGGCGGGTTTCCAAATTCACCAACGGACTGTCTCTTAAGGCTCTAGAGACTGTAGATTGTGACACTCCCGCTTTGTAAGCTATATCAATGGATGTTGCTTTTGTAACCATGATTCTTTCAAACCTTTATTATCGTTTTAGGTAGTTTTTATAGCGTTACTTACTTCACTCTCACTGATATAGCCTATCGGCCTATATACCTAACTCATCAAACAGATCGTCTGCACTACTCATTTTTGCCTCATTAGAGGTTGCGCTGGCTTTTACTTGTTTTGGGCTAGTGCCTTGGCCATGCTCTGCCAACAGATCATCTAAGTCAAAATCTTCATCTGCATCGAAATCTGTTAACTTAATGAACTCTGTTTTATCCATCGCAAATTCTAGATAGAAAATATGATTATTCTGAGTTTTAAAGGAAACTCTTCTTGCCACGGCTTCATCAAGGTTAGTATCAACCGAAATGGTCAGCTCTTTATTAATGGTCAACATTTTCGGCTGACTTTGGCTAATTGATGTCTGCAATTCCTTACTAATTTTGTTAATGAAATCCCCTAGCATTTGATTCATCAACTCACCCATCACATTGCCGACTTCGTCAGACGTGTGCGAGAACGCCAACTCTGACTCAGGCATGCCCATATTAAGCATATACTCTCGATAGATCTCAATCGCCGCGGGTGCCGAAAAATTGATTACCACTAGGCCAGAAAAGCCACCGTCAAAAATAGAAAAACAACCTAAATCAGGCTTTAAACAAGTACGTGTAATTGACTGCACCATTCCAGCATGGGTGATCTGGCTGTTGGTGGTACTAGAAAGTACGTGAGAGACTGATATACAAAGCTTACGTAGTATGTCATCAGTGGTGACAGAATCTTGCGTTGTTAGCATAATGAAAACCTTCTTATTGTAATCGTTTCATAGTGCCGCAAACCTTTAACAAAACAAAGCAAAAACATAGCTAAAATCGAGAATTATTGCTAACCAGTACAGTCTTTAGCCGATCCTATTCGTTAATCTCACTACCTTTAGAACATTAAACTTCAAGTAAAAGGTCGTGAGTCAACCACGCCTCGCATTAATCCTAATTAAGCCACTGCGAATAAATAAAAGTATAAGAAACGATGTAGTTAACATTTTAAAAATAAACATAACCTTAGCTGTTCTTTTTAGGCAAAATAAACGGTACATTTAGCCTACTATTTCACTAATAGAGCTTCACCATCATGACAGCCATATTAAGACAACTCACCATCCTTCAGCGACTAATTTTAATGCTTATGCTTGCTGCGATTGGCACAGTTGTTTTTGCCAGTTTTTCAGTCAATGAACAATATAACAATCTTGTGACACAAAAGCTGGAACAGAATGATGCTCAACTTAATACTGTAGTCAGCATTATTGAGGCCCATAGACAGCAAGTCATTAATGGAAAAATTTCTGAAGCTGAAGCAAAAGTCGAATCAGCAAGTTTGGTGAACCAAATCAATTTTGGTAACGATGGTTTTTTCATTCTAACCGATGACAACAACACTATTTTGGCTCATGGTGGCAATAATCAAGCAATCGGCAGAAACATCGCGAGCATCAACCAACCGGGCAATGACAGTACACTTTCAGCGCTGGTAGCAAAGGCTTCGTCTGCCGGTAGTGCACAGGGAGAGGTGAACTTTAATAATCCTCAAACTAGGCAGTTAGAAAGTAAATTGGTAGAAGCGAGATATTACCCTGCTTGGAATTGGACACTGATAACAGGTAGCTACAAAAGCGAGATAACCTCAGTCATGTATTCAATGGCGATAGATTACTTAGTCATTATGTTGATGATCTCTATTCCTATTTTCAGTTTCTTTCTGATGCTCAATCTCTCTATCACTGCGCCACTAAAAGATGCGATTGCAGCGATGAAAGATATCGCTCAGGGCGAAGGCGATTTAACCAAAAGATTGCCTACAAAAGGTAAAGATGAAGTAGCAGAACTTGCTGAAGCATTTAATCTGTTTGTCATTAAAATAGCTGATACCGTCGCCCAATTGCAGCCTTTGGGTAAAAGCCTTGATGATGATGCTAATCGCTTGCTTAATGCGGTACAAGAATCAAATAGCAGCGTTGATCATCTGCATCAAGAAACCAGTAGCGTCGCCACTGCTATTAACGAAATGTTATCGACTACCCACGAAATGGCGAGTAGTACCAATCAAGCTGCCGATGCCGCGAACAGCGTCAAACAGCAAGCACAGTTAAGCATGGAAAAAATGGGCAGTACTTTAGACAATACCCAGCGCTTAGTTGAAGAGCTCAAAACATCAGAGCAGATCACCCATGAACTTGGCAGTTCATCAAAACAAATTGGCAGTATTTTGGATGTGATTAGAGGCATAGCCGACCAAACTAATCTATTAGCCCTCAACGCAGCAATTGAAGCAGCCCGAGCAGGAGCTCATGGCCGTGGTTTTGCAGTTGTCGCCGATGAGGTTCGAGCGCTTGCTAACCGTACTCAAGATTCAACCAATGAAATACAGAAGATCATTACAGAGATCCAATCAGGAGTAGGTTCGGTAGTCACCAGCAATGAGCGCACCCAACAACAATCAGAACAGGTACAAACACAAGCTAAAGGAGTGGGTGACTCTCTGGGAGAAATCTTAGCCTTAATCGCACATATTAGTGACATGAACACTCAATTAGCCAGTGCAACAGAAGAGCAATCTTTAGTTACCGAAGAGATTAACCGCAACATTTGTAGTATTACCGAATTAACAGAAGTGTCTGTGAAAGCTAATGAAAGTAACCATCATGCAGCGGTATCTTTGCAATCAATTAGCCAGAACTCAGCAAAAACGTTAGGTCAGTTCAAGGTAAACTAAGCACCTTATCCACACTAAATCTGGGGCATTATTTGCCCCTTTTTCATTTCTAAAACTATGTTAAGCTAAATTCAATTTGGAAAACTCATCTAAACGGAATTGAATTTATGGCACGTATGACATTAGCTGTTCATCCGCAGCTTTTTACTATCCATAGCCTAGCTCCTGACACGATCGTGCCAAACAGCATATTCCAGCAAGAGATCTATTTTATCGGTAAGACGCGAGAAGAGTTGTCGGTGGTGGTTGATTCCACTTTCGAAATTGACAGCATAGAGCAAGAGCATGGCTGGAGTTGTTTAGAAGTGCTGGGGCCTTTAGGTTTTTCTATGACAGGTATTTTGTCGAGTGTCTCTGGTGCACTTGCCGAGCAAAAAATATCAATCTTTGCCATTTCTACCTTTGATACTGATTATATTTTGGTAAAAGAAGAAACACTTACCGAGGCCACTAAAGCACTCAAGAAAAAGAACTATCAGATAATTAATCATCAAGAATAATTACGATGACCAATTAGCCACTCGCTTTGCGCTAGATAGAGAAAATATATGCATCAGAAAACAGTCACCATTACCGCCAAACACGGTATACACACTCGCCCAGCAGCTCTTTTAGTTAAAAAGGCAAAGTCATTCGATTGCGATATTTTAGTTGAATGTAACGGTAAACAGGCCAGTGCAAAAAGTTTATTTAAACTGCAAACTCTTGGGCTCTATTATGGTATCGAAGTGAAGGTGATTGCAGACGGCGAACAAGCAGAGCAAGCCGTAGAAGAAGTTTCCGAATTACTGATCACTCTTAGTTAAAAGGCTACGTCATGTCTATTAAAGGTATTGTTGTTTCTTCAGGAGTTGCATTTGGACAGGCGCTGCATTTAAACCTGCATCATGAAAAAATAGACTACCGTAGGTTACCAACAGCTCAAATAGTAGATGAACAACGAAAACTAACTCAGGCTTTTACAAAGCAAAAGTGTCATTTAGAAGAAGGTTTAGCAAAACTTGAAGTTGGTTCTGACCACTATGATCTTATAGAAGCAGACATACTCTTTTTAGATGATGAATCGCTGTTGGAACTGGTTGTAGCGGAAGTTGAACAACTACAGATCAATGCCGCCGTTGCGATTGAAAGGGTTTTTGCACTGCAAGCATCTGAACTAGAGCAACTCGACGACCCCTATCTCGCTAATAGAGCCCAGGATGTGTTATGTCTTGGCAGCCGGTTAATAGCGAGACTAAGTGGTGCGCAGCACCTAGATCTCAGCCAATTAACTCAGCCCACTATTGTACTAGCACATGATTTGACCCCAGCTGAATTTGCCATGTTACCACTTGAGCACATAGCAGGATTAGTGCTAAATACCGGCGGGCTTACTAGCCATACCGCTATTTTGGCTCGCAGTGCAGGCTTACCCGCCCTGCTAAGTTGTCAATTCACCCGAGCGCAGATCCATAACGGCGATGAAGTCGTTCTAAATGCTATTGATGGCGAGCTGCATCTTAAGCCCACTGCTGAAACCTTTAAAAAATTGACCGAGCTTCGTCAACAAGATGAAGCACATAAGCAACAGCTACTATTGCTTAAAGATCTACCGACACAAACGCTTGATGGTCATAATGTAGGACTACTTGCCAATGTCGGTAGCTTGAATGAAATAAGCCACCTCACAGACGTTGGTGCGGAAGGGATCGGCTTGTTCAGAACAGAATTTATGCTGATGAACACCACTACCATTCCACAGGAAAAAATTCAGTATCACTTCTACTGTGATGCGCTGCACCTGATGGATGGCAAGCCCTTTACCATACGCACACTCGATGTTGGTGCGGATAAAGAACTCCCTTGTTTAAATCCCGCTTGTGAGGACAACCCAGCGTTAGGAGTGAGAGGTATACGCTACACCTTTGCCCACCCAGAAATATTGATGACTCAGCTTAAGGCTATTTTGCGGGCCGCGAACCATGGGCCGATTAGATTGATGTTTCCTATGCTTAATCAAGTTGAAGAGCTAGACACCCTTTTCGACTTGATAGAGCAGTGTAAAGCCCGTTTAAATGAAGAAGAAAAAGGCTTTGGTCAGCTAAGCTATGGCATAGTCGTGGAGACTCCCGCTGCGGTGATAAATCTTGAATCCATGCTACCAAGACTTGACTTTATAAGTATAGGTACCAATGATTTAACCCAATATGCTATGGCAGCAGATAGAACTAATCCCCAACTAACAAGAGATTACCCATCACTATCGCCCGCCATATTAACCTTGATACAAATGACGATAGATAGTGCAAAAAAACACAATGTTAAAGTATCGCTTTGTGGTGAGCTAGCCAGTGATCCAATTGTAGCGCCGCTTTTGGTAGGAATGGGCATTGATGAGCTCAGTGTCAACTTAGCTTCATTACTTGAAGTCAAATCTGCCATTAGGGCGAGGTCACTCCAAGCCTGTTTAGCAATGGCAAAACAGGCACACAAATTAAAAAGAATCGAAGAATTAAATCTTTATCTAACAGGTCTTAGTTTATAGAGATATAATATATGCAGTCCAATTTGAAAATAATAATGATTCCAAGGGGCAAATAAATGGGATTTTTAAGCCGCATTAGACGTCTTGTTTCCGGACAAACAGACATCGCGGGAAGTGTAAATGTATACGCGCCCGTTTCAGGCAAAATTGTTGCTATCGAGAAAGTACCTGACGCAGTATTTTCTGAAAAAATAGTCGGTGATGGCTTAGCGATTGCGCCAATGGGTAAGCATATTGTTGCGCCCATCGACGGAACCATAGGTAAAATTTTTGAGACCAACCATGCTTTCAGCATTGAATCTCCTCAAGGTTTAGAGATATTCGTCCACTTTGGTATTGGTACAGTTGAGCTCCGAGGAAACGGTTTTCAACGTCTAGCCGAAGAGGGGCAAGAGGTGAAAATGGGAGAACCCATTCTTGAGTTTGATATTGAATACCTAAAAGAACATGCAGATAGCCTGCTAACACCAGTGCTAATAGCTAATATGGAAGATATCCAAAGTCTGGACAAGAAACAGGGAAGCTTAGAAGCCGGAAAAGATATCATCTTTTCTGCAATATTATAGCCTCAGCCTAATGCTCGCGCTGTATGAATCTCATATAGCATGTGGATAGCCTAATGAAACCCATTGGGCTTAATGTTGTCACTATGTAAGCGTTAAGCAAACAAAGTTCAGATGACTCTCACATTGGCGTGAATAAACCTCATTAACAGCATTACGGCACGATTTCATCTTGAGCCTTTATAAAACCAATGCCACAATGCGAAACACAAAAAAATAGATAATGGAGTACCCACCTTGACACTTTTCGGCATTAAGAATTGCGATACCGTGCGTAAAGCCCGCAAATGGCTTGAACAGAATAATCTTAGCGTTAATTTTCACGACTTTCGTGAAGATGGGCTTACCGAAGAGTTAGTAAAAGAATGGTCTGCTATTGTCGGTTGGGAAACCTTATTTAACAAACGTAGTACTAGCTTTAGAAACCTCACTGATGCAGAGAAAAACGACATCAACGAGAAAAAAGCCATCGCATTAATGGTGTTGTACCCGACTTTGATAAAACGCCCTGTACTAGCCGATAACGGCAAGGTGATGGTTGGCTTCAAAGAGGCTGACTATAAAGGGTGGTTTGGTCTATGAGCCAGTTGAACGATTCACCAGTACTTGCACTGGCTAAAGACCTTATTTCTCGGCCATCAGTCACACCGCTGGATGAGGGCTGTCAAACTTTGATGGCTGATAGACTAAAAGATGCCGGTTTCAATATTGAAGATATGGTGTTTGAAGACACCACCAATATGTGGGCAAGAAAAGGCACACAAAGCCCCGTTTTTTGTTTTGCCGGTCATACTGACGTCGTACCCGTTGGCGATCTCAATCGCTGGCATACGCCGCCTTTTGAGCCCGTAGTCATTGATGATTACCTCCATGGGCGTGGCGCGGCAGATATGAAAGGCTCACTTGCCGCGATGGTTGTCGCCACGGAGCGATTTGTTAATAAGCACCCAGATCATAATGGTTCAATCGCCTTTCTCATTACCAGCGATGAAGAGGGACCGTTTATTAACGGTACTACGCGCGTCATCGACACCTTAGAAGCTCGCAATGAAAAGATCACTTGGTCACTTGTCGGTGAACCGTCATCAACCCATAAACTCGGTGATATTGTTAAAAATGGCCGCCGCGGTAGCTTAACCGGCAACTTGACTGTTAAGGGAATACAGGGGCATGTTGCCTACCCTCACCTAGCTGATAACCCAATTCATAAGGCAGCACCTGCGCTAGATGAGTTAGCACGTATGAAGTGGGACAACGGCAATGAGTTCTTCCCACCGACCAGCTTTCAAATAGCCAATATCAACGGTGGTACAGGTGCATCAAATGTTATCCCAGGTGCACTAGAAGTAATGTTCAACTTTAGGTATTCCACCGAAGTGACTGCCGAGATCTTAATCGAGCGAGTGCTTAATATCCTCGATGCCCATGGACTAGATTACGATATTAGTTGGATATTCAATGGCCTACCTTTTCTAACCGGCGATGGGCCATTACTTGATGCGACCCGTGATGCGATTAAGAAAGTGACTGGGTTAGACACTGACCCACAAACATCAGGTGGTACCTCAGATGGGCGATTTATTGCCCCTACTGGAGCACATGTCCTAGAGTTAGGTCCTGTCAATGCCACTATCCATAAGGTCAATGAGTGCGTAAAAGTATCAGATCTTGAGCAACTTACGCTATGCTACGAAGCTATTTTGGAAAACTTACTTTGCCAGTAGCCTCGCCTCATCTTTACGGACTTAGCAGTGCTCACTTAGTTGAGTACTGCGGCTTTCTACTCGAGAGTGAAACCGCTGTCGCATTTGAAAAGATGCGTACCTCTGCAGCTAAAGACGGTATTAACTTAGCGATATGTTCCGCTTTTCGTGACTTTGATAGGCAACAGCTAATTTGGAATGCAAAAGCCAGTGGTAAGCGAGTGTTGCTCGATTCAGACTCCAAGCCTGTAGACGTTGATAAAAAAAGCCCAGAGCAAATAATAGCATTAATCTTATTGTGGTCAGCGCTACCTGGAACTTCACGTCATCATTGGGGTACTGATATCGATGTTTTTGATGGCAAAGCTATATCAAAGGACAAGTTACAACTTATACCGCAAGAATACGCGTTGAATGGCCCCTGCCATCAACTTTATACTTGGCTAGTTAACAACGCTGAGCAGTTTGGCTTTTACTTTCCTTTTCAGCAAGGGCTAAGTGGTGTGAGTGCTGAGCCTTGGCATTTGAGTTACTTTCCGGTATCTAAGGGCTTTATAGATAATTTTGACTCGCAAATATTACGAAAGATACTGCAAGACTCTTCAGTATTGCATAAAGAATCGTTACTCACTAACCTAGAGAGCTTAGTGCAAGAGTACGTTTTTCGAGTAGCGCCTACTCCGCAGTAAAACTGTATTAATTAATATCTAATAAATTCACACTTGACAGAGAATACCTCGTGAAAAATCCAGATTTCGCCGCTCATAGACAACAGTATACTATCGATAAGCAGACACTAAGTTTTATTGATATTGGTCAAGGGCCAACCCTTTTATTTGGGCATAGCTACCTGTGGGACGCACTAATGTGGGCGCCGCAGATTGAGTTATTGAGCCAACATTATCGCTGTATTGTGCCAGATCTATGGGGCCATGGCTTGTCAGATCCAATGCCTAGCAAAAACCGTAACCTTCGCGATATATCGACTCAGATGCTTGCTTTGATGGACAGTTTAGAGGTTGAAGAGTTTTCAATCATTGGCCTATCTGTTGGTGCAATGTGGGGCGCAGAACTTGCCCTTGCGGCGCCAACACGAGTCAAACGTTTGGTTATGCTAAACAGCTTTATCGGCTATGAGCCTGAAATCACTCGTGACAAATACTACGCCATGCTTGAGGTGATTAAGCAAGAGCAAGATGTTTCAACGTCACTGCGCGCTGCAATAGTGCCGTTATTTTTTGCTGAGCAGCAAAATGTAGAGTTAGTAGAGACATTTAATACTCGCTTAGCAAACCTTGATAATGAACAGATAGACACTATTTATCGATTGGGCAAGATGATTTTCGGTAGACGAGATATTACCGAGGATGCAGATAAGCTTACGCTTCCCTGCTTAATCATGGCGGGTTTGCAAGATAAGGCACGCTCGGTGCTAGAAAGCTATCTAATGCACGATATCATTGACGGCAGTCAGTTTGTTCACATTCCTGATGCAGGGCATATATCAACGCTTGAACAGCCTGAATTTGTTAATAAACAGCTTAGTCAGTTTTTAAAAGCCACAGACTAAGGGATTGTTACCATGTGGTGTCACACTTTAACAATTAGTTAAGGTTTGTGTTCTATGCTGTTACCGAGCAATTAGCACCACTGAATAGACCAGCATGGCAAGTTATTAGTGCTATGCTGGCAACGCATCAATGTTCTCGTTAACTGACTGAAAATAAGAGCAGAATGAAATTACTAAAACCGCTTTTTGATAATAACAAACGCTGGGCTGGACGTATTCTTGAAGAAAATCCTAAATTCTTCGAGCAGTTAGCTAAACAGCAAAACCCTGAATACTTATGGATTGGCTGCTCCGACAGTAGAGTGCCATCTAACCAGATCATCGATCTTATGCCCGGCGAAGTTTTTGTGCATCGTAATATTGCTAACATGGTCATTCATACTGATCTTAACTGTCTGTCGGTACTGCAGTACGCAGTCGAAGTACTGAAAGTAAAGCATATTATGGTTGTTGGGCATTATGGTTGCGGTGGCGTAAAGGCTTCGATGGGTACTGAGCGATTAGGCCTAATTGACAACTGGCTTGGCCATCTGCGTGATATTCACCGCTTACACAAACAAGACTTAGATAAACTGGATGAAGACGCTCGTTTTGATCGACTGTGCGAACTGAACGTAATGGAACAAGTGGCTAATGTCAGCAGCACCACTATCGTGCAAGAAGCTTGGCATAGTGGGCAAGATGTTGCTATTCACGGCTGGATCTACAGTGTTGAAAATGGTCTACTTTCTGACTTAGATGTCACAATCAATAGAGAAAGCGAGCTTTCTAAATAAGCATTGTTGACAGCTTAAAATGGCTATCATTCGCCCCAGAGTGGTAGCCTTTTATGTTACAATTTACAGACAATCGGCCTCTTCGTAGTAACTCAATCGCGCTAAAATCGTTTGTTTAAGCATTATTTGATATATATCCGAAGAAAATCATCAAGAAATCTCGCAGTTACCCCCATATCGCAGTTATAATCCATTAGTTATTTTTAGCGCTTTTATGCGCAGTGAATTCTAAGGAAATTTCCATGCCTGGTTTTGAATTATTTGGTCCTGAAGAGAAGCAGGAAGTTGCAGACGTAATGGAGAATGGTTTTACATTCCGTTATAACTTCGATCATATGCGTAATGATCGTTGGAAGACCCGTGAAATGGAAGCGCTACTTTGCGAAAAAATGAACGCAAAGCACGCACATTTAGTATCGAGTGGCACGGCAGCATTGCAAACAGCAATGGCAGCAGCTGGCATCGGTGCTGGCGACGAAGTTATTGTACCGCCTTTCACTTTTGTCGCTTCTGTAGAAGCTGTTTTCATGGCAGGTGCAGTCCCTATTTTTGCAGAGATTGATGAAACACTTTGTCTATCTCCTGAAGGCATTGAAGCGGTTATCACCCCTAAGACTAAAGCAATTAACCTAGTTCATATGTGTGGCTCAATGGCCAAAATGGACGAAATTAAAGCCGTTTGTGCCAAACACAACCTCGTCATACTAGAAGATGCTTGCCAAGCCATTGGTGGCAGCTATAAAGGCCAAGCGCTTGGTACAATTGGTGATGTAGGCTGTTACTCATTTGATTCGGTAAAAACCATCACTTGTGGTGAAGGTGGAGCGGTAATCACCAATAACGAAACAATTTACAACCACGCACACATGTTCTCAGATCATGGCCATGACCATGTAGGTAACGACCGCGGCGCTGAAGGCCACCCTATCATGGGCTTGAACTTCCGTATCTCTGAAATGAACTCTGCTATGGGTTTAGCACAGCTACGTAAGCTTGATAAAATAATTGATATTCAACGTACCAATAAAAAAGTTATCAAAGATGCAATGGCAGAGATCCCAGAAGTAACATTCCGTGAAATCCCAGATCCAGCTGGTGATTCTGCTGGTTTCCTCACTTTCTTTATGCCAACTGAAGCACGTACTATTGAGATCAACAAAAAGCTAGCTGAAAATGGCGTTGACGGGTGTTTCTACTGGTATATCAACAACTGGCATTACCTAAATCAATGGAAACATATCCAAGAGCTTAAGTCGCCAGCAGCTTTGCCGATCACATTAATCGAAGATAGACCTGACTATACTCAAGTATCAGTACCTAAGTCTGATGCCATTATGAGTCGTACTATCTCAATGTTGATTAAACTTTCTTGGACTGAAGAAGAGGTTAACCAACGTATTGAAAACATTAAGCGCGCTTTCGCTTAATCACATTTTATATGCCGCGACTTCATTTATATGACCCGCGGCACTTTTTACAGTAATAATCTCAACGGAGAATGTTGTAATGAGTTTTAAAAATTTCAAATGTGTACCAAAAATGATTTTTGGACGTGGATCTTTCGCACAGTTAGATGCCGTTCTTGCTGAAGAACGTAACAGCGAAGATGATTTCGTCGTTTTCTTGGTAGACGATGTTCATCAAAAAAAGCCACTTGGTGCACGTGTACCTGCTAAAGCACACGATTTAGTGGTGTACGTTAACGTTGACGATGAGCCAACAACTAAACAAGTTGATGCATTAACTGAACAAGTACAAGCATTTAGCACTAAGCTTCCTGTAAGTGTAATTGGTCTTGGTGGTGGTTCTACTCTAGATTTGGCCAAAGCAGTATCTTTAATGCTAACCAACGAAGGTGGCAGTGCCGAGTACCAAGGTTGGGATTTGATCAAAAACCCAGCAGTACATCACATTGGGATCCCTACCGTTTCAGGTACAGGCGCTGAAGCGTCTCGTACAGCAGTACTTTGCGGTCCCGTTCGTAAGCTAGGTCTTAACTCAGATTACACTGTATTTGACCAGATCATTATGGACTCAGAACTCATCGCTGGCGTACCGACTGACCAATGGTTCTACACAGGTATGGATTGCTACATCCACTGTGTTGAATCATTAGAAGGGACTTACCTTAATGAATTTGCTAAAGCTTTCGCTGAAAAGTCGATGGATCTTTGTCGTGAAGTCTTTATCGATAATCATGAAGAGAAAGATGACAAGTTAATGATGGCCTCGTACATGGGCGGAATGAGCATTGCTTATAGCCAAGTTGGTGCATGTCACGCCGTTTCTTATGGCCTAGGCTATGTGCTAGGTTACCATCACGGCATCGGAAACTGTTTAGCATTTGACGTACTTGAAGAGTTCTACCCAGAAGGCGTTGCAGAGTTCCGTAAGATGATGGAAACCCACAACATCGTACTTCCAAAAAATATCTGTCGTGATCTGCCAGATGAAACTATCGCCAAGATGGTTGCCGTAACTAAGAGCATGGGCCCATTATGGGACAATGTTTATGGCGAAGGTTGGGAAGAGAAAGTCACCGACGAAATGCTAACTAAGCTATTCCGTCGTATCTAAACTCGCTTTTAGATACTAAATGGGCTTCTATAAAGGAGCCCATTAATTTTATTATTAGGTAAATTGAATGAATGTAACCTTGTTAATCCCTGCTCGATACGGCTCAAGCCGTTTTCCAGGTAAGCCACTGGCTCCAATCAATGGCAAACCAATGATCCAGCATGTTTACGAGCGTGCATCGCTTGCAAAAGGGTTGACTGATATCTACGTCGCTACCGATGACGATCGCATCAAAGAGGCTGTTGAAGGCTTTGGCGGAAAAGTTGTCATGACAAGTGCAGAAGCTGCATCAGGTACCGACCGTATCGAAGATGCGATTACCCAGCTAGGTCTAGCTGAAGATGACTTAGTGGTCAATCTGCAAGGTGATCAGCCGCTTATCGATCCTATTTCGATAGAACAAATTATTAGTCTTTTTGAACGCCACCCTGGTGAGTTCGGAATGGCGACTCTCGGTTTTCAAATTACCGAAGAGGAAGAGCTTAACGATCCTAAGCACGTGAAACTTGTGTTTGATAATGAGTTTAACGCGCTGTATTTTTCTCGTGCACGCATTCCTTTTGGCCGTGATACCGATGACTACCCGGTATACAAGCACTTAGGTGTTTACGCTTATACACGAAAATTTGTACACACGTTTGCCAAGCTACCACTAGGTCGCCTAGAAGATCTTGAAAAACTTGAGCAATTGCGTGCTCTAGAACACGGTCATAAAATCAAAGTCGCCATCAGTGCCTTTGACTCTCCTGAAGTTGATACACCAGAAGATATTCGTATCTGTGAATCTCGATTAGCGGTTGATTAATTAAGGATAAGTTTATGTCTGATCTTGAAGTTGGTCTCATCATTTTGTTGGTAATTGGTGTTATTGCCAGTAACTTGGCAGTCCTGAAATACAGTGCAAAGTTCAAGATGACTCAATTTGGTAAAGATCATAAAAAGCCGACTAATGAAAAAAAGCCTGAGTCTATTGATAAAGAAAAATCTCAGGTTTCAGATAAGAGCAAAGACGACATATAGCAGTTTACTTATCTCAGCCTCCCTCTAATCTGCTTTTAGATTCAGGCAATAAAAACGGCGCTTTAAGCGCCTTTTTTATTGCCAAGCATTACCTTATCAATATTTAATTCGCTAACTATTTTCAAGTTGTTGGCTAAGTATTTCAGGCGAGGCAAGCCACTAGTCAACAAAGAGTAAGCCATAACAAAGCCTGTGTTTTAAAGACCTTGTCTTTTGAAACATTACGCTTAGTTAAGTCGCAGAGATCAAGACCAAGGCACTCAAACTTACCACTGAAACCACTCAAGCTAAACTGAGTAGAAATACCGAGCATCGACAAGTGGCGCAGTTTACTCGTGAGGAAAGTCCCCTTCACTCACTATCATTAGTGATTAAAAAAATATGCGTCGTGTTCTTTTTTCTTTGCAATACTTTGGGAGCCTGGATAGAAATCAACTAAAACTTTATCTGCGGAATTCAAGTAAACCCAACCATCGACAACCTTAAACCAACTTGAGTCGACTCTTTCATAAACACTAGGAAAAGTACCCCAACCAGATTCCGAGACCGTTAACTCAGAGAATTTATTTATGTCCTTATATTCTGAATGCTTGTTGGGTTGAGAATAAACTCGGATTGGTCTGTTTCGTATTGCTGATGTATCACTATCTTTTAGCGTATAACAATTTATCGAGCTTAAATCTCGATCAAACCAGATATATTGTTGAGCTTGTTCAAATGAAACTACCGCACAGTCGTTAAATTGAATTGCCCATTTCTCATTACCAGCAAAGCCAAGATAACCAATCACCTGATTTTCAGACGATGTACAACCCCCAATTAGCACCACAAAGATAAATCGAATTATGTTCAAAACCACAACGCTCCCTTATTAAGGCCATTAATAATTGTTTGCAAAAATGTGTAACCAAGACAAACCAAACAGACAGTTAGCAGTCCTGCTTTAAACCCTTGTTCGTTTTACCGTGGTGACGCTTTCAATTTTTTAATGGTTCTTACAAATTCAGATCCCCCCCAAATACCTGAACCAATGAGCCCTACTTGCCAAACCTGAATTGAATTTACACTAAAATCACTGGAGAATATTGCTAAACCAATTAATTGACCGAATTGAAAAATACCCACAAGTGATACTATTGAACAAAAGACTAACAAAGCCCATTTTGAAAAATTTGATTGATGCACGGTAGACTCCTTTTTAGGTGTACAACTAACGCCTCATTATGTTTATAACACTCGTCACCAACGACTTTTGCGTTTAGTAACAGCGCTGACCTTTTAGCTTTTTTTGTTTGAACTTAATCATATCCCAGCGTAATACTACCATTTGAATATGTGGATAATATTTGCCCCTTTAAATAAGGCTAATCCAAACACCGCTCTTGGGTGTTTTAATATCAATAACTTCACCCGTTTGCGAGTTGTTGCTTTTGCATTGTGCTGCACGCTTAAAGATGAGTCTCTTTCACAAACAGCCAAAAGTTCGCTTTCCGGAATTTGAATTTCACGCTCAATATCTGAGCAGCATAAAGGCATAGCGTTCCAACTAATTAAAGCCCAACTATAAACCTACGCATAATACTCCACTAATCAGTAACCCATGCACTGACGGGCAGTTTGTTCAGCAAATGGTATTCAGCCTTTGTGAACCTTAAATCCGAGGTTTTATAGTGGCTGGTAAATCTCTTCAAAATCCATGCTAACTTTATGCATACTACAACAATTCGAGGCTACGATGAAAAAGCCACCTCTTACTCACTTCAACAATTATCAGTGCGAATTACAAAAAAAGTAACCAAACGCCTTTAACTGCATGTAGTTCGATTTGCATGCCGTTTGCCACATAAAAAAGGCGCTCAATGCGCCTTTTTATCTCTCTATCTCTTTTAGAAAAATAGTTATTCAGCGAGCTCTTTTTCAAGTTGCTGGGCTACAAGTTCTGGTGAACCGGAATTTTTAGCAAGCAAAGAGTAAGCGACAGGAATAACAAACAGGGTAAAGAAAGTGGCCAAGCTAATACCTGATAACACCACTACACCAATAACAAACCGCGTCTCAGCGCCAGCGCCTTGCGCCATCACTAGCGGAATCGCTCCTGCTGCCGTTGTAATACCCGTCATTAAAATGGGGCGTAAACGTTGGCTTGAAGCTTGAATAATAGCATCTTTAAACTCAATGCCTTTATCACGAAGTTGATTAGCAAATTCAACGATTAGAATACCGTTCTTAGCCGCTAAACCCACCAACATTATTATACCAATTTGACTATAGATATTAAGGCTTTGATCAGTCAACCATAGGCCGATTAGCGCACCTAAAGTCGCGAGCGGAACGGTGAGCATAATCACCACTGGATGCACATAACTTTCAAACTGAGCTGCTAATACCAGAAATACAATACCGAGCGCTAAGATAAACACAAAGTACATTGAATTACCTGAATCTTGGTAATCTAACGACTGCCCTTTATAGCTAACAATCGCTTCAGCTGGTAGATACTCGTGAGTCAGGTCATTGAGGTATTCAAGTGCCTCACCTAGACTATAACCATCAGCAAGGTTCGCTTCGATGGTAATTGCTCGCATACGGTTATAACGATTTAACTGACTCGCATCGGCAAACTCTTCCACGCTAACCAAATTAGACAATGGAATAAGCTCTTTTGAACGCTCTGAACGCACATAGATATTTTCAAGATCGGTTGCAGTATTTTGATTTTCTCGGTTCCCCTCAATAATCACATCATACTCTTCACCGTCTCGCATAAAGGTAGTCACTAATCGTGAACCTAGCATCGACTCGAGCGTGCGGCCGATATGTGAAATAGACACCCCAAGATCTGACGCTCTGTCTTTATCTATCACTACCCGCAGTTGCGGCTTCGTCTCTTTGTAGTCGTGATCGAGCCCGACAAGGTTTGGATTTTCTTTTGCTTTTTCAAGAATTGTATCGCGCCAACGGGCTAACTCGTCGTAACTTGGGCCACCTAATACAAACTGTACCGGTTTACCAACCCCGCGACCAAATGCTTGCCGCATCACCGGGAACGCTCGCACACCAGCAAGATCTGACAACCGACCGCGTATATCGCCGATGATCTCAAATGCACTGCGTCTCACCGCCCAATCTTCCAATACAATAATCGCCATACCATTAGAGAAATTTGAGCTACGACCAAAACCACGTGGCGCTCGGATAAGCAGGCGTTTAATTTCACCGGCTTCAACTAGCGGCATCAGCCTGTTTTCAATCTCATCCATATAAGATTCGATATATTCAAAACTTGCGCCTTGAGGGCCATTGACGATAAGGAACATTGAGCCCCTATCCTCTCTTGGTGCAAACTCTTGCGGTACCTCTTTGGCAAGGTATGCACTGCTTACCAATGCAATAAGAATGAGCGATGAAACCAAGAATGGGTGTGACATAGCTTTTCTAAGCCATGCTCGATATCCAGCAGATAGCTTATCCATACCACTGTCTATCTGTCTGACTAACCAAGAAGATTGGCCAGCAGGCTTCAATACTTTCGAGCACATCATCGGGCTTAGCGTTAATGCAACGATACTGGAAAAGATGACTGCTGCACTCATGGCAACGGCAAACTCTTTAAACAATTTACCCAAGTCGCCTTCTAGGAAGGTTATCGGCATAAATACCGCGACTAGTACTAATGTGGTAGCGACAACCGCAAACGCGACTTCTCGAGCACCCAAAAATGCTGCTTTAAGAGGCGAATCGCCCTCCTCAATGCGGCGGTGGATATTCTCTAACACTACAATCGCGTCATCAACCACCATGCCAATGGCCAAAATCATAGCCAAAAGGGTTAACAAATTAATGGTATACCCCAGCGCATACAGTACGATAAATGTCGCCATTAACGACACGGGTACCGTTAACGCTGGGATCAACATCGCCCGCACACTTCCTAAGAACAGGTAAATAACCACAATAACCAAAAACATTGCGATAAATAGAGTTTGGTAAACTTCTTTTACTGACGCCTCAATAAATACCGAGCTATCGTATGAGCGCTTAATCTCCATTCCGGCTGGTAATGTTGGATTAATTTGATCAACCAGCTCATTAGCAGCTCTCGCAACATCAAGAGTGTTGGCGGTAGATTGCTTAGAAACGCCAAGACCAATCATCGCTTCGCGGTTACCTCTAAAGGTAATGCGTTCCTCTTCAGAGCCAATCTCAACTTTAGCGACATCACCGAGTTTAATAAGATAACCATCGTCACCCTCAGCCAACACTAAATTGGCAAAATCGTCTGAGGTTCTAAAGCTTCTTTCAAGTCTTACAGTAAAGTGACGCTCCTTTGATTCTACACTCCCCGCTGGTAACTCAACGTTTTCAGAGCGCAGTGCTGACTCAATATCTGCCACAGTAAGATTACGCGCAGCTAGTGCTTGACGGTCTATCCACACCCGCATTGCATAAACTTTACCGCCACCAAGTCGCATATTCGCCACACCATCGATCACTGAAAAGCGATCAACTAAGTAGCGCCTTGCATAATCTGTTAACTGCAACGTGTTCATCTGATCAGAGACTAGGTTTAGCCACATAATCACTTCATCACCACCGTTGGCTTTTTGCACTTCTGGTGGCTCAGCTTCTTCCGGTAGATTATTTAATAGTCCGGATACTCTGTCGCGGACATCGTTTGCAGCAGCCTCGATATCTCGACCAACATCAAATTCTAAGGTGACGTTAGAGCGACCATCACTGCTTGAGGAGCTAATATGTTTAATCCCCTCGACACCACTGATGCGGTCTTCTACAAGCTGAGTAATACGACTTTCAACTACCGCAGCACTTGCGCCGCGATAATTGGTTTGGATTGAAACAACAGGGGGATCAATATTTGGGTATTCTCGTAGCGGTAACTTTTCAAATGCTACAAGACCAAAGACGATTAACAGGATACTGATAACCGAAGCGAAAACCGGTCGCTTAACCGAAATATCAGTTAAGATCATGCTACTGGCTCCACACTGGCTTGTTTAAGAAAACTAAATCTTTCGCTAAACGTTACTTTAACCGTATCACCAGGTCTTACCTTTAGGATCCCTCTTATCACGACTTGCTCATCGAGCTCAACACCATCCAAAATTTCTACCCAGCCACGTTTACGTAATCCAAGCGTTACCTGTTTCTGCTCAACCACACCTTCATCATTAACTAGATAAACGTAGTGCCGGTCTTGTATGGGAATAATCGCGGATTCTGGCAAAATAAGCGCTTCTCGGCTTTGCTTGATAAGTTTAACCTTCATCAACATACCAGGAAGTAAACGATGTTTTGGATTTGGGATCTCTGCACGAACAATAACTGCGCGGGTTTGCGGGTTAATGCGGCTATCAATTGATGTCACTTTGCCAATGAACATCTCACCATCGAAAGCTACAGCACTTGCTTCTACTGTTTTGCCAATCGCTAACGATTGCAAGAAGCGCTCTGGCACAGAGAAATCCAACTTGATTACTGATATGTCATCCAAAGTAGTAATTGCTTTACCAGGAGTCACTAACGCGCCAACACTGACTTGACGCAAACCTAACGCACCCGAAAATGGTGCGCTTATGCGTCTATCACTAAGTGCTGATTGCGATTGTACTAATTCAGCTTTAGCGGTATCGATTAGAGTTTGCAGTCTATCTCTTTCAAGCTCTGCAATCGTTTGGCTGGTAACGAGCGTGCGAATACGATCCAACTCTCGTTGGTGATCTTTAACTTTTACTTTGGCAACGGTAACACGTGCTTTTTGCTCACTATCTTGTAACTGTACCAGCAAGCGCCCTTTTTCGACTAAATCACCATCATCAAAATTAACCTGAGTAACCACTTCTGATACTTTTGGCGTAACGGTGATGGATTCATTGGCTTTACTTGTTCCTAACGCTTCAACTTCATCGCGAATAGGTTGAATCGCCGCTTTTGCTACAACAACATTAGGAGTGGGTCTGGATTTTTTGGTTTTAGTTACACTATCGCTAGTAAAATATTGGTAACTAAAGGCGGCAGCTAATGCAATTAGTATAATTATTGTTATTTTTTTCATGACTTCCCTAACAAACTGCGTTATTCAATTGTGGGTAGTTTACCTAGGTAATACTAAGCTTCAATACGTTTTACCTTTTCTTACAATTAACACATTTTATACACACTCTCTCGTTCAGCAGAAAATAGCGGATTAGCGGCTACCTAAGTTAATAATATATCGTTTAAGCACTGAATAAGTTTTAACTGTTTACAAATCAAAACTAACGAGCATAAACGTTTTATATATTCGACATCGAGTTGAAACGGCCATTATTCTAATTGTATTAAGTATTTAATCCGTTCAGCCCTCCTTAGACTTTTCAATTCAAAGCACATTGGTACGAATGGTATTGCCTCTTAATGCAATTCAAAGCAACAGTGGCTAGCCTAACGGCTCAGGTAATACGGGTTTCAATCCGCTTTAAGCTTCGCTATGGGGTTTTGGATATACGACTAAGTGGTCTATTTTGTTCCATACAAAATAAGACATTTCGGCCCTCCTTGGTGGTCAGATTTAGGAGGTACGAGACCAAGGATGGTCGAAGGTAGAATAATGCAGTAGCGATTATCGAGAATGAAACAGAATACCAAAGTCGAGAATAACGATTAGCTCAAATCCAACGGCTTGCTTATAGCATTTTGAATTCCCGCTGAATGGTCAAACTTTTAATGCAATTGCCATAACGCCGCAAATAAGTCATTAAGCTATTCACTTAAAAGAAAGACAATAAAAAAGGAGCCACATAGGCTCCTTCATTACAACGGCAATCTACTAACGGACTTTACGATCTTCTTCCATGAGTTCAGAGAAGCCTTCGTAGACGGCGATAACCACTTCGTTTTCTAATGGTTCATTGTCAGAACCAAGCAGGTGGATCTGCGTTTTGTCGTCAGCACTATCATCTTTAAGTTCGATGCGGTAAGAGCCTTCATCCAAATTCAACTTTTTCTCACCCCATAAAGAGCTCCAAAAACCGGAATCATCAACCACATTGATATAAAGCAGACCTTTGTTACTGTCCATATCTACAATTTCAAAGCCCATCTCAGGCAAAACAATACGTAAACGGTCCCACGTGCGTTTAAACTTAGCATCTGCTAGCCAATAAGCTTGCTCGTCTTGCTCGGAGATCAAGTCAACATCAATACCAAGACTTTGCTTAAGACGCTTAGCTTTCATGGCTTGAGCACGTTTAATACTCATGTAGCTAATAGAATCATTTAAGATATCAATCGTATAACGGCGTTTATCTTCTCCACTAAGCAAAATTTCTTGTTGCTCACCGTCATAAGACTCTTCATGCTCAATCAAACTGATTGTCACGCTACCACTACGGCCGTGTGGTCGAATATTAACGTCATACTTATAGCGTTGGCGTAACAGGTAAATTTTGTCACTTCCCCAAAAGCTAGACTCAACAACTTCAGAGCTTTCAATCCAATCTGTCTCAAAGGTACCAGCATCATAGTCTTCAGAACGAAGCTGAACAGACTCACTTGCAAAGTACTCTTTTAATACATCAAAGATCTCCTGCTTTAGGTCTGAGTCATTATCAATCGACTCAACCATAATTTTAATATTTTCATCACCCTCTTCGACACGCGTTCCCGCGGCCATAGGCAATACCTGTAGCGGAGGACGAATATCTAAAGTGTTGCCAACTAGCGTCTTATCAACTTTAGCGCCAACCTCGGGGATATCATATTCTTTGCTATATGTTGGTTGGTTAAGCCCTTCAGGAATAACCAGTTTAGGCGCAGATGTTAGATCTTGATATTGCTGATCGACATCATTTGCTTGCCTTCTATCAATTGGTGTACTGCACGCTGTGACAGCCGCAATCAGTATTAATGGTGATACTTGCTTTAGCATTTATTATTAAACCTCAATTCGGGCATTTTTCATTGCTTCTAGCAACAGACCATGAAACTCACTAGAAAGTTCAGTTAAAGGTAAACGAATTTCACCTTGACTGATAAGTCCCATTTGATGAGCGGCCCATTTTACAGGGATTGGGTTAGCTTCACAAAATAAAGCACTGAACAAACTTTGGATAGACTTTTCAACAGCAATAGCTTCAGCAGTATTGCCTGCAAGCGCGGCATCACACATCGCTTTAAATGCTTTAGGTACGATGTTATTAGCAACTGAAATGATACCGTTGCCACCCAAAGTTAAAAATTCGCGTGCTGTAGCGTCATCACCACTGTAAAGCATAAAGTCATCGCCACACAAACTACGTAGTTTGCTTACACGAGAAAGATCGCCAGTGGCTTCTTTTACACCAATAATGTTACTAACACTCGCCAGCTCAGCCACCGTTTCTGGTAACATATCTACCGAGGTTCGCCCGGGCACATTGTATAATATTTGTGGGATATCAGTGCTTTGAGCTACCGCTTTATAATGAGCAATCAAGCCTTTTGGAGACGGCTTATTGTAATATGGCGTCACGCCCAGCATGGCTTCAACACCTACACTAGATAGCCCTTTTGTTAACTCTATCGCTTCTGCAGTGGCATTTGCGCCATTACCACCAATAATTGGAATGCGGCCAGCGGCAAACTTTACCGTCTGTTGGACGACTTCGATATGCTCTTTTGCAGGCAATGTTGCTGATTCACCAGTCGTGCCAACTGCAACGATGCCATCGGTACCCTGGGCGATATGGTACTCAACTAAATTCTCAAGACTCTTATAATCTACTGTGCCATCACTATTCATTGGTGTGATTAAGGCAACGATGCTTCCGTTTATCATGTGTATTCCCCAAGGGTTCAGGACTGGCTATGGTACTGATGGAATCAGTTAAAGACAAGCACTAGTGCGCAACTCATTCCATATTCATTATCAACTTGAAACATATTAAATATTCGATTTTGTAACCACGACAAGGATCGCAAATAGAGCAACATGTGATAGCATTGCTGACCATGAAAAAAAAGCATCATCAAAATGCTTATTTTTTGGGCTAACTAATATAAAAATGGGGTATTAAATGTCCAACCACTTGGTCGTAACAGCAATGGGGGCCGACCGTCCAGGTATTGTGAGTAAATTTGCTCGACTCGCAAGTGAATGTGATTGTGACATCGTCGACAGTCGCATGGCGTTGTTCGGTAATGAATTCACTTTAATTATGATGTTATCTGGCTCATGGCCTTCTATCACCAAGATGGAATCAACCTTGCCTAGCTTAAGTGTTGAGCTAGAACTGATGACAGTGATGAAACGGACAGCTAAACACACACCTAAAAATTACATTTCTCGCTTAGAAGTTAACTTCAGTGGTTTTGACCAACGTGGAACCATGAAGAAAATAACTCAGTTTCTCGCCGATCGTTCATTAGATTTAGGGGCGGTAAAGTCCCATGCTGAAGAAGATGACACAGGTGAACCGACTCAAAATATCTCATTGACAATCAATGTCCCTGAAAAAGTCGATCTTGAAAAGCTTGAAATCAGTATGCATGAACTCGCAAAAGAGTTGTCACTAGAGTGTACTTTGGAGCATATGCAAGGCATAGACAGCTAAAAATATAAGGAAAAGATATGCATACCTTAACAGTAGGCGATAAAGCGCCACAGTTTACCCTACAAAATCAACGTAATGAGACTATCAGCTTAACAGAAGCATTACTGACAGGTCCGGTGTTGGTTTACTTTTACCCAAAAGCATCTACACCTGGGTGTACAGTGCAAGCCTGTGGCTTAAGAGACAGTCAGCCACAGCTTAATGATCTATCTGTGACAGTGTTGGGCATTAGTCCAGATCCAGTCGCAAAGCTCGCAAAATTCTCCGATAAGCAATCACTCAACTTCTCACTGCTAAGTGATGAAGACCACGCAATCGCCGATGCATTTGGTGTTTGGGGTGAGAAAAAGTTTATGGGTAAAATTTATGACGGTATCCACCGCCTAAGTTTTCTAGTTGGACAAGATGGCAATATTGCCCACATGTTCAATAAGTTTAAAACCAAAGACCACCACGAAGTGGTACTTTCCTTTTTAGCCGAGTAGATAATACTGATTAAATAAAAGGAGCTACGTTAGCTCCTTTTATTTTTTTAAAAGTATGGATATATTAAAGCCAAAGCAATAGACCACATTGTCAGGCAGATGAATCGATCCAAGTAGCACCATGCTTTAGGCTTCTGAAATATTGGACTTAAGTAGCGAGCACCAATACTTAAGCTAAAAAACCATACAAATGATGCCAACACCGCTCCGGCTCCAAACCATTGCTTTGCCGTGCCTTCAAACTGCACACTAATGCTTCCTAGCAGTACCACGGTATCTAAATACAAGTGTGGATTAAGAAAGCTGATTGCTAATGTGGTTATAACTGCTTTTTTGAGACTATCAGCGGCTAACTCTTGCTCATTTTCCATTATTTGCTCTGAAAAAGACGATTTCAACGCTCCATAACCATATATAAATAGAAAGATAGCACCACCAAAACTGGCGATATCTTTGATCAGAGGAAAGGCCAGTATAAGATGCCCAAGCCCAGCAACGCCTGCAGTAATCATTATGGCATCAATAAAAGAACACAGAGCAGCGATAGGCAATGAATGAGATTGCTTTAAGCCCTGCTTTAACACAAATGCGTTTTGTGCCCCAACTGCCATGATGAGACTGCCACCAATTGCCATTCCCTGAATGAATGCTGTTTGCATGAAATTACCTGAAATATAAAGACTAAGAATTAGCGAGCAGAATATTCCTCCAATAAAAATAAGTACAACTAATTAAATTTATGTATCATTAGCAAAACTTATAACCGTTCATTTAGTCTCCTATGTTTGATTACGCCCATTTAAAAGCACTATCGATAGTGGTATCACAAGGCGGTTTTGATAAGGCTGCTAAGCTCCTTTTCATTAGCCAGTCAGCCGTATCACAACGGATAAAACAACTCGAAGACAAAGTAGGCCAAGCCCTAGTCGTTCGCGCTACACCTGTGTATGCCACTGATATGGGGAAGAGACTGCTGAGGCATTATGCACAAGTACAGTTACTTGAGAGTGAACTGCGCACTGAAATGAACGTTGATGACCCATCATTGCCGACGGTTGTGCGTATCGCCGTCAATGCTGATAGTTTAGCCACTTGGTTTTTACCCGCTCTGACTGAAGTATTTAAACGTCACAAATGGCTATTAGAACTGGTTGTTGACGATGAAGCCTACACCCATCATTTGCTAAAAAGTGGTGACGCGGTTGGCTGTGTAACCACCAGCCAATCACCTATGGCGGGCTGCAGTAGTGAATACCTTGGCAACATGGAATACATGTGTGTCGCAACCCCAGATTTTATCGCCGAGTACTTTGAGCAATTGACCCAGCAGCCCGATTCGATACTTAAAGCCCCAGCAGTGGTCTTTTCCACCAAAGATAAGCTTCACGATAAGTTTCTAAATTTTTATTTTGGTATCAACGAAGGCAGTACACGAGAGCATAAAATCCCTTCATCTGAAAGTTTTCTCGAAGCGATAACGATGGGCTTAGGCTATGGCTTAGTGGCTCATCTGCAAGCAAAACCATTAATGGAAAGTGGTGACTTAATCGAAGTATTCCCAGGTAAACGAATGCAAGTCCCGCTTTATTGGCAACATTGGAACATAAAAGCTAAACAAACAACTATCGTTTATCGTTCGCTAGCAGCCACTGCACGCCACTTACTCATTAATCCCGAATGAAAAAGGGGCATCAGCCCCTTTATGTTTTCGATGTAGCAGCTGACTTATTTAACCAAAGGATCAGCTTCGACGACTTGCTCTGCAGAAGCACCATGAACGGGCCATGCGTTGATAACCGCTTTAACGAGTGACGCTAACGGTATAGCAAAGAAAACACCCCATACTCCCCACAGGCCTCCAAACACTAATACAGCCGCGATAATAAATACTGGATGCAAATCAACCGCGTCGGAAAAGAGAATAGGCACAAGTAAATTACCGTCCAATGCTTGGATAATACCGTAGCCGATCATCAAGTAACCAAACTCTGAGCTGATCCCCCACTGGAAAAATGCAACTAATGCGATAGGTAATGTCACCAGCGTTGCACCTACGTAAGGGATTAAAACCGACAGACCCGTTAATACCCCTAGCAGTGCTGCATATCTTAGATCCATCACAGCGAAGAAGGCGTAACTTACCACACCGATAATGACAATTTCGATGATCTTACCGCGAATATAATTAAAGATCTGTTGATGCATCTCATTCCAAACTTTGCGTGCCAAATCACGGTTGGAAGGAAAGAACCGCTTACTACCACGCAATAGCTCATCTTTGTCTTTTAAGAAGAAAAACACCAATAGTGGCACCAATATCGCGTATACCATTAACACTAACAACGAAGCTGAATAACCGAGTAACTGCTTGCCGATATCCAATAGGTGTTGGGTATCGAGCATTTTTTTCAGTTCGGCGACCATGGTGTCTAACTGTGTTGGGTTAACAAATTGCGGATACTGGTTTATAAACTGCTGTGCAGTAAATAACCCTTTATCAATCATACTTGGCAGGTCACCTATCAGGCTAACACCCTGTTTCCAGAGGCTTGGGATCAAACCAAAACTGATCAGTAACATTAAACCAATGAACAGAATCAACACTAATGAAGCAGCCGGAGTACGGTTAATACCGATGCGTGCCATCTGCGCCACAGGCCACTCCAATAGAAAAGCGAGTACAAGCGCAACTAATAACGGCGCGAGTAAGCCACCTGCGAAATAGATAGCCAGTGCTAAACCAACCAGAATAAGCACTAAAGTAACAGCTTGTGGATCACTAAAACGTTCTTTATACCAACGACTTAAGATTGTTAACATTCATTTACCCTAATGCGACAGCGAGTGCTTGGTACTCGTGTCGATAAAAAAGATGTTCTACACCTAAAATGTAAAACAGTTTAAAGTCACTTTACTTAGTGATCTCAAGTGCTAAAACTGACTCTTTAGATTGTACTATTTGGTGATGATAACCGACTTTTTTTAAAAAACGGGGAACATCTTGCTTAGAACCGGGGTCTGATAACAAAACCCTTAGTTTTTCGCCACTGTCGATCTGCTTTAAAGCCAATTTAACTTTTACGAGTGGCAATGGACAACGAAAGGCTGTTAAATCAATAATAATCATAATCAACTTGCTATAAACAATCTAAGGCTATTATCCTAATAAGCAATGCAAACCACAAGCAAGCATTGTGGCCTTACAACAAGAAAAGCATAGCCCAATTTAAGGATCCGCTTGAGCAAATTAACTTTTTCCAAATCTATTATTGCAGGGACATTGGCATTTACCTTAGCAGCCTCACCTGTTACCTACGCCAATAACGACCTTCCTGATTTAGGTACAGCGGCAGTCAATACATTCAGTTTAGAAAAAGAAACCGAGTATGGTGATGCGTATATGCGCGTGATTAGATCATCTGCACCGATGCTCAATGATCCAGTATTGAATCAGTACTTAACAGAGCTAGGTAACAAGCTCGTCGCCCATGCAACTGGGGTTAAAACGCCTTTCTATTTTTTCTTACTACGTAATGATGAGATAAATGCATTTGCATTTTTTGGTGGTCATGTAGGCGTACATACAGGTTTGTTTCTCAATGCTGACACTGAAAGTGAACTCGCTTCTGTACTTGGACACGAAATAACTCACGTTACTCAACGCCACTTAGCGCGCTCGTTAGAAGCACAGCAAAAAAGTTCGACAGCAACAATTGCTGGCATGCTTGGCGCGATTCTTCTTACCATCGCATCACCACAAGCAGGTATGGCAGCACTAGCAACAACCCAAGCATTGTCTACACAGGCTAAAATTAACTACACCCGAATGCATGAAAAAGAAGCTGACCGAATCGGTATGCAAATTTTAGTTGATGCAGGCTTTGATCCAAATGGTGCGGCAAATTTTTTTGGTAAACTGGCAACGCGCTACAGGTTTACCACCAAACCACCGCAAATGTTGCTCACTCACCCATTACCTGAATCTCGAATTTCCGAAGCGAGAATTAGAGCACAGCAATATCCATTGCGGCATGTTCCGGACAATTTGGACTTCCAATTAGCAAAAGCGCGGATCCAAGTAAGGTTCTCTGGCTACAGCGAGGCCGCTGTATTGTCGATATTTGAGAAACAACTGAAACATCATCGTTATACATTTAAAAGTGCAGCGCAGTACGGTAAAGCCCTTGCTCTTTTTAGAATGGATAAATTTGAAGAATCAGAAAAGATCATCGATGAGTTGTTGGCTAGCGAGCCTAACAATCTATTTTTTATTGATACAAAAACAGATATATTGACTCAAAAAGGTGATTACAAGTCGGCTATCTCGCTGTTATTAAAGCAGCAAAAAATAAAACCGACTTCAAGTGTTGTTAACACCAACTTGGCCAACGTTTATATTGAGAATGATCAAACTGAAAAAGCGATTCCGTTACTAGAAGATCTGATTTTTCTCGACAAGCAAGATCAACTTGCATATTTTCTGCTAACAGAAGCCTATAAAAAGAATGGCAACAAGGCGATGGAACACTTTGTCAAAGCTGAATCCTTAGCGCTCGCAGCCGATTATAAGACTGCCATTGATCAGCTTAATTTCGCTTATAAGCAGTCAAAAGAGAATCCACTGCAGTTAGCTCGTATAGAAGCTAGGATTAGACAATTTAGACAAGCAGACAGAGCGATGGAGTCATTACAGTAAATGTGACTCATATCACCATTTAAAGTATGATATTGGCAAAATTAGCAGAAGTTAAAAATAACTATGACAAACGTAAATATTATCCATAACCCAAGATGCTCAAAAAGCAGACAAACCCTTGCATTGCTTGAAGAGCAAGGCTGCGACATTACGATAATAGAATATTTAAAAACGCCACTTTCAACCACTGAAATCAGCAGCATTCAAGCAAAACTTGGGGTTAGCCCGAGAGAGATGATGCGAGTGAAAGAGGATGAGTACAAGCAGCAAAACCTTGCAGATAAAAATGTTACTGACGCGCAGTTAATCCAAGCGATGGCCGATACGCCTAAATTAATCGAACGTCCTATTGTATTGGCAAACGATAAAGCTGCTATCGGTCGCCCACCAGAAAATGTTTTAACCATTTTATAAGAGAGCAAGTAAATGGAGTCATCCACCCTTTTTAAATTATGTCGTACTGGGTATGTTCTTTTAGTCATAATGCTGAGCTACTGGTTTATTCAGCAAGGCATATCAGGCGAATACTCGATGATATTTAGCCTGTTATGGTTAATCCCGCTGTTGCTTCCTTTGAAAGGGATTTTAACGGGTAAACCTTATACTTACGCCTGGGCAAGTTTTATATTGTGTTTATACATGCTGCATGCGCTTACGTTAGTTTATGTTACAGAGACCAACTTAGCGTTCGCCGTTATCGAATCCTTGTTAATCGGCGTACTACTGATTGGTTTTCCGTTTTACGCTCGGATCAGAGGCCGCGAATTGGGGCTTGGACTGAAAAAAAAGAAAAAGTAATCAACAACAGCCATAGGCTGGTATCTGCCAGCCTTTCTATTTACTAAATATCTCCTCACTTCTTAACTTCCTGTTCTAAACAGTCTAGTCACTGTTATTGCACCATAAAAAGCAGACAAATATGTAGAAAAAACAAACTGCATGCTATATTTGATTAATAGCAAAGCAATAATAACAATAAAAATTTGAGGTCAGGTAATGTTAAGCAATAATCAACTGATTTTACTCAGTATACTCGCGCTAACTGCATGTGGTGGAAGCAGTGATAATGCAGATAGTGATTTAATTCCCCCGCCAATTACCGATCAACTTGTAAGATGTGAAGTTCAATCTAACCTCTTACAAGAATCCAGTTCATCTAATATAATTTTTCATATAGAACCAAGTTATCACTCATTACAACCAGCTGTAATTGCGGCAACAGTAAACGGTGCTGAGAGTTCAAATTACACATTTAGCTGGTCTCAAAAATCTGGTGATGCATTGGTATTAAAATCGACTAACAGCCCAATGCTCGCTTTTACCGCTTCAACAAGTGGTAGTTATCAATTTGAACTCATCGCGACCGGTGAAAATAATTCATACAGTGCTATTGCTACAATTGACGTTATTGATGGTCAAACAAACCAATTAGCGATAAGAGTTGATCATCAAGTAACGATGGGAAGCGGCGTTAGTTTTAGGATTGATACGCCACCGTCAGCAACTCCAGAAAATATTAGTTGGTGCTTAGCGGCTGGTCCAAACATTAATGTCGATCTTTCTAATTTAGAAAACCCGCTATTTACGGCGCCGAATGTTGACCAAGATACTTTTGCTATTTTAAGAGCATCTGCAACTATTAATGGCCAACAAAGCTCTGATGACGTGCATATACTTATAACCAAAGAAGCGCCTATTACCTCGCCATACTTCGACTCTCCAATCGCGCGAACATTCAGTTATCAACCTAATTCGCCCTATAAATCGATATTACGCGATTGCGTCTATTCCAACCAGTTACAACAAAGTTGCACCATAGAGCAATTACCACTTATCGGACAGGAATCGAACAGTGGTAAGCAACAGATACTAGATAGACTGTTAGTTTCACACCAATGGATGGGGGAGAATTTCGAGTATTTTCTAGATAACTTAGACGCGGATAGCGACTTTGCCACCTTACTTCAATCAGTTACCGCGATTGTTATTAGCTACGATGTACGGCCCTCATTCTATTGGGTCGCCACAGGCGCAATCTACCTAGACCCGAACGATTTATGGCTGCTTGCAGAAGAAAGGGATACCATCAATGAAGCACCAGATTATCGCAGCGGTTTTGGCAATGAATTACAGTTTCTAATGCCATGGCGCTATGTAAAGAATAACCAATATACTTCCTATGTTACCCCACGCAGTACACGCATTAACCGCACCCCCGCTGAGATGCAGCCAGACTTAGCATCCCTGCTCTATCACGAACTCGCCCACGCCAATGATTTTTTCCCCCGAAGTATTCACCTTGCTCTTCAGGGACCGACACTATTGGACGATTATGAAACAAGAAATAGTCAACAATTGCTGGTTTCTGACCAATTAACAGCTAAATACCCATTAAACAGCGCTGAAATGGCGAGTTTGGCAAATGTCAGCTTTAGAGGTGAATCGGCAACAGCGCAACAAAAGTCATACATGCCGAGTGATATCAGCAGCTTCTTTTCTACTGATACAGCATCTGATTACTATGCATTCTCAACACGCAGAGAAGATGCGGCGATGCTATTTGAAGAGGCAATGATGAGTCACAGACTCGGTATTCAAAGGGATGTAGGTGTAACCGATAAGCCAGATGCTGTTTCAGCAGATACCATTACAGTTGATTGGGGCCAAAGAGGCAGAGTTGGCGACGATTCGCTGCAAAATAGAGCTGCCTTTGTTATTAGTGAAATATTTCCAGAGCTTGATGCAACAACACTCGTTAAAAATTTACCTCAACCCATTCCTATGGCGCAAGGCGCAACTTGGTCTGAAAACCTTGTTATTTCCCCGGCACTTAAGAATAGCGTTAATCGAGTAGCGTTCACCGTTCCAGCAAATACTCCAGCAGTAACATTAAGTGGTAGCAGGCACCAGTTACCCGTAGATTAAACAGGTGATAAAACCGCCCAACAAAAAGCCCAGTGTATTCACTGGGCTTTTTGTTGCTAGTAAATCACCGCTATAAGCGCAACATCTCTTTGATAAACGGTATCGTCAATTTACGTTGATGAACCATAGAAGCTTTATCTAAACGATCGAGAACATCAAACAATGTCCTTAGATCTCGAGCTAAACGATTTAACAAGAAACGACCAACGTCTTCTGAAAGCTGTAACCCACGCATTGCAGCACGCCGTTGCAATGCGGCTAACTTTTCATCATCTGCCATTGGTTGCAGCTGATAGTTAAGCCCCCATTGCATTCTAGATATAAGATCCGGCAAAGCAAAACCGGTATCACTTGGGGAGACACTCGCGCTCAAAACTAACGAACAAGTCTTTTGTTCTGAGATCCTATTATAGAGATCAAATATGGCTTCTTCCCAGACGGGATGCCCTGCTATCGCATTCACATCGTCAATACACACCAAATCAATTTTTTCTAAGCCTTCTAGTAAGGCAGGAGAAATACTGGCATGGATCCCAAGTGGAATGTAAAAACTACTTCGACTAAGCTCGTTAGCGTGGGCACATGCAGCATGCATTAAGTGTGTTCGACCTGATTTTTCAGGGCCCCAAATAAACACAGCCCCTTCGGCTCGACCTTCAGCACAAGCTTGTAAACTTTGGATCAGTTCATCATTACCTGCAGCTGGATAATAACTGTTAAAGGTCTCATCATCTGGTAGATGAACAGGTAGCGATAATTGTAATGGTGAGTTTGATTTCACTCAGGAGTTTCTCGACAACGCAGTATTTCAATTTAGGTGCACATATTAGCATGCGCACCCGTAAATTGGGAGTTATTGCCCCTTCCAATAGTAGATCTGTGTCGGTTTATTGGTATTGGTCTCGCTACCAAAGTTGGCGTACACAATATTATCACTTGTGCCATTAGCTATAGATTCAATGCGGGGGTCGAGATTCATTAACCGGTGCAAATCCTCTTCATTACCAAAAAGGCCTAAGTTAAACTCTACTGTCATTCCTTCAATACTTGCTACAGTTACCGTTTTGATAGCACTTAATTGATTTAAATACTTTTCAATTTCGACAAGTTGCTTCATTTCACTTACATCAGTAAAGCTAATTTTTGTTGTCAGCTTTTCGCCCGAGTCAGCAATTGCGTATTGGCTTACGTAAAACTCACTGGCCGCAGCTGTAATATCGGTAACCGCTTGCTCTACACTTGCAGACTCGCCACTATGACTCGTCGATGGAGTGTATTGGCTAGCGCCAGCGGTTAACTCTCTTGGATACAGTGACATCTGATAACGATAAACGGCACCTTGTGGAGAGATCGTTGCCATTATAAAGTAGTTAGCTTGATATCTGAGGGATGCATTTGCCACATTAGCAGTAAATTGGCCACGAATATCGTTAACCCCAACCTGCATAGAGTCATCTAGATCCATTAACGGGAACAATAAAGGCACACCACGATTGGATGATTGTGTATCAAATGATGTGCGAGTGATCGATGTTGAAGCATCATTTAAAATCTTTCTTTCACCCTCAATTTCTTCAACTAACCATACTAGTGTCAGTGGACGTTGTTTCCCCCAAACGGGTAAACCTGCTTGACGTAACAAACTGATCAGACGTTTGTGGTCAAAACTTACCTTAATGAATAACTCACCATCCAAATCTTGATATCCATACTGTGTCATCATTGCGCTAGCATTAGCTAGTTGCTTCACCACTTCTGGGTGAGTTAATGCGCTCTGAGTTCCTGTATTTTTTAATACAACTTCCTTCAAGCCCCGTTTTATCGCCTGACTTCTCAAATTTTTAGCCCTTGAGTCCACAGGTACTAGGCTTTCGTCTAGGTTGTATACTTCAGCAGATCCAGCTGAAAAACAAAATAACAAGGGCAACATCATCATGTAACGACAGACAGTTTTAAGCATATTATAGGCTTCAACAAACGACACAGTTAACTAAATTGTACCACAGTCGGCGTAATTAGGAATTTTATAGCGTCAAGTTTTCTCCCTTAAGATCAGTGTTGTTTGAACAAAATCGCTGTAAATTTTGTTTCATAAAGATATGATTGTTAAGTTTATTAAAATAAGAGAATAATAATGAAATACCTTACACTCCCTTTACAGGGGGCCCAGATGCTATTTGTAGCATTTGGTGCACTCGTATTAATGCCTTTGTTAACAGGTTTAGATACCAATGTCGCACTATTTACTGCAGGTATCGGGACACTTCTTTTCCAATTGATAACTAAACGTCAAATTCCAATCTTCCTAGCATCTTCCTTTGCCTTTATCGCGCCAATTATGTATGGCGTACAAACATGGGGGATCCCGTCAACAATGGGGGGGCTCATGGCGGCGGGTTTCGTGTATGTATTACTGGCAACGGTTGTAAAAATCAGAGGGGCTGGCTTTATTAAACGTCTGTTACCGCCTGTGGTTGTTGGACCCGTTATCATTGTAATTGGTTTAGGTTTAGCACCAGTCGCCGTTAATATGGCAATCGGCAAAACAGGTGACGGCAGCTTAATATTAGTTGAGCAAAATACTGCTTTGATTATCTCTTTAGCTTCACTATTTACAACTATAGCCGTCGCTATCTTTGCAAAAGGAATGCTAAAACTGATGCCGATCCTTGCCGGTATTTCAGTTGGTTACGGTCTAAGTTTAGCTTTTGGTATTGTTGATTTCTCGCCTGTAGCAAATGCCAGCTGGATAGCGATGCCAAATTTTGTCGCACCTGAATTTAACTGGCACGCGATTCTGTTTATGATCCCCGTCGCAATCGCCCCAGCAGTTGAACATATTGGCGATATTCTAGCTATATCGAATGTAACCGGAAAAGATTTCATCAAGAAACCAGGTCTGCATCGAACATTAGCGGGTGATGGTGTCGCAACAATTGCATCATCAGCATTTGGTGGACCTCCAAATACGACTTATTCTGAAGTGACCGGCGCAGTAACACTGACAAAAGCATTTAACCCAGTGATCATGACATGGACGGCTATTACTGCCATTTTGTTAGCGTTTGTTGGCAAGTTAGGCGCACTGATGCAAACGATTCCAGTACCTGTTATGGGTGGAATAATGTGCTTACTGTTCGGCTCAATCGCTGCGGTAGGTCTCAATTCATTAATCAAGAATCACGTCGATATGAATGAGCCACGTAACTTAAGTATTGTAGGGGTAACTTTAGTCTTTGGTATTGGTGGTATGGCTTTTGGTATTGGCTCCTTTAGCCTTACCGGAATTAGCTTGTGTGGCATCATCGCCATATTAATGAATCTGGTACTGCCCGATAATGCAGCGTCTCATGAAAAGATTGTCAGTGATGATTTAGACCAAATCTAAATCGCACTCCGATGATTAGCGCAATGCAGCGAGCACTTGCATTAAATTAACTATAATCTATATCCCAAATAAAAAGCCCTGAATATCAATGATATTCAGGGCTTTTTTTATAGCAGCTATTGATTAGCTATTTGTTTGTTCGTCTTCAGTTTTATATTTTGCGGCTGTTTCCTTGATAAGGGTCTTTAACTCACCCTTTTGAAACATCTCAGTAAGGATGTCACAGCCGCCGATTAATTCGCCTTCGATCCATAATTGTGGAAACGTTGGCCAGTTCGCATATTTAGGAAGCTCGGCACGGATATCAGGGTGTTGAAGAATATCAACAAAAGCAAACTGCTCTTCACAGTTAATCATGATCTGTGCGACCTGAGATGAAAAACCACAGCTTGGTAACTTTGGTGAGCCTTTCATGTATACAATAATTGGGTTTTCGGCTATTTGCTGCTTGATTTTATCAACTGTTTCCATTTTTCGTTCCTGGGTTATACAACATTGCGTTGCCCTATTGTACGCCAGTATAGGCCAGAACAAAAACCTACTTTTAGCATGGATATTTACTAATAGAATTAATCGATTGAGATAATCGACTGTTTCGAATAAACAATGATACACTTCACAAGTTTATTAGGTAAAATGACCCGCAGTGAGCAAGAACGCATAATACTACAATCAAGAGTTAACGGAGAAAACTAATGGCTTTCGAATTACCAGCATTACCTTACGCAAAAAACGCACTTGAGCCACATATCTCAGAAGAAACAATCAACTACCATTACGGCAAGCATCACAACACTTACGTTGTTAAGCTTAACGGTTTAGTTGAAGGTACTGAACTTGCACAGAAGAGCCTAGAAGAGATCATCAAGACCTCTACTGGTGGTATCTTCAACAATGCAGCTCAAATCTGGAACCACACTTTCTACTGGAACTGCCTATCGCCAAACGGTGGTGGTGAAGCGACTGGCCCAGTAGCTGACGCTATCGTTGCTGCATTCGGTTCTTTCGATGCATTTAAAGCACAGTTCACTGACTCAGCAGTTAACAATTTCGGTAGCGCTTGGACTTGGTTAGTGAAAAAAGCAGACGGCACGGTTGCTATCGTTAACACTAGCAACGCTGCGACACCGCTTACAGATGAGTCTGTTACTCCAATCATGACTGTAGATGTTTGGGAACATGCATACTACATCGATTACCGTAACGTTCGTCCAGACTACATGGCTCACTTCTGGGAGCTAATCAACTGGGATTTTGTTAACGCAAACTTCGCAGGTTAACCTTAGAGTTACTCAGCGGTTATAAAGCTGTAAAAAAAATCCGGTCTCTTTCAGAGACCGGATTTTTTATATTCAATAAACAAAGGCTTTAAAACTTATAGATCACTGGTGCCATTGCCGGTGTTTGAGATTCAGTTGCCCGACCGGAAAATATCGCCTGTAAGTAGAATCCTTTACCAATCGTCGCAGCAATACTATCAGCAATCCGAAATTTAACATTCTGGGTTTTACCTGCTGGCATTACCGTTTCTCTCAATGCTTGGGTAAACATCATCTCATTAGACCAAGCCCAAACTTTTTTTCCTGTTGAATCAAACAACCTTAGGTCTGCTGTCATACCAGAATTGAACATTAAGGGTACACCGTAGGACTGACTATTGGTGTATTGCAGCGTCACATTCATCGCCGCGCCCGTTTGATGTTCAACAATTAGTTTGCCTTCAAACAACCCTTTTTGAGCTAATTTAGCTCGAGTTTCAGCATCACTTTTTATGGGCGTGACAACTATTGGTGAAACATCTGCATTGCTCTTTTTAGTCATATCAGTAACCTCACCCACGCTACTACTGCTTTGTGAACAACCAGTAGCTGCGAGTATCACCATGGCTAACGCTGTTTTACTTAACATTAAAATCCCCCGAATTTTTTAAACAAACTGTCTTTTAGTTTATTCGTTTCATCTTTTAGCTTCGAATCTAACAAAGCCTTTGTATCTAGAGCAAATTTCGGTTCAGACATTGTGCCACTTATCGCAAAAGGGATCTCAACACCGTATAGCGCATCCCTCTCGTTACCGCCCTGACCTTCAAGTGAACCGACAACCGAAGTCGTTAACTTATAATTCAGTGCTTCATTAATAACATTGGCAGTACCAGCACCAGTCAAGCGAATAAGTGGAGATGCCATATTAAGATCTGGATTTGTCACCACACCTTTAGCGACCTTAAATGAACCGGTCATACTGGTAAAATCTGTCTTTTGCTCACCAGAGCCACTAGATGACATATCACCGCCAAGTTTGGCTTTTGCATCTCGGATCATTTGTGGAATATTCACCCCATGAATTGCTCCATCAGCAATTTCAAACTTTCCGTTGGCTAATAAGTTCTTTTTAAGGTTATCAGGTAATAAACTACTACCTTTACCGGCGACATTAAAGTTCGCAGTCCCGTCAAGCATATCAACTTCAGCAGCATCAATAAGCAAGGCTCGGATATCGACCCCCGTTAGACGCTTATCAAACTCATACTTAGCGACTTTATTACGACCATCCAATTTTGCAGATGCTTTAATCGTGCCTCCATAAAGCGCTGCGGACAGTTGACTCACGTTGGCAACACCTTGTTTCATCGCCATTTTAAAGACCCAGTTTTGAGTCTTCATATTCGCAACTTTCACCGATTTCACTTTTACATTGACGTCTAAGTTCACAGACTTCATTGCTGTTAAATCTGGCTCAACAGACGCATTGTTATTAGTATTATTTTGCTTAGTGTTCTGGGTTTCTGCTTCCTTTTCAGGTAAGAAACGATCTAAGTCGACGTCTCCTACCTCAAGCTTAGCGACAACATTGGGCACCTTGTTGCCGTAGGCAATATCCAACTGCCCTGTTGCCTCTATATTTGCAGCACTAAAGCTTGCTAGCACTAGGCTCACTGTTTTTTTATCTAATGCCATTGCAAGCGACGTTGTTAAGTCAGCCTTAAGCTCACCATTTGGCATCCCTTTACCTTGCAGCAGATTTGTCACAACAAAATCGTTAATCACAACCTGCTGCAAGTTCTGCGAGACTTTTATTTGCCCTTCACCTGAGCTAGTAACATTAAGATCTGGCAATGACGCAGACAACTCATACTTAAGAGGTGCAAATTTATCTAATTGAAACCGCCCTAGTGTCAGAGATTTTAACGAGAGTAGCTGTTTGGTATTAGATTGATGGTCCAAATTGCTAATCTGAGTATTCGTAATTGAGATCCCGCCAATATCTAGTTTTGATAAGCTAATGCTCGATGTCTCATTGGCGGGCGCTTTTGAAACTTCGCCAGGCTTTGCCTCACCAGTAAGCCCGTCAAAGCTGCTTCGGCCATCTTTTTGGGTTTCTAAAGATAATGTCAGCCCATCTAAGTTTAGCTGAGAGATCTCGACCTCTTTTGTCAGCAGCGGCATTAACGACACTTCCGCAACGACTTCTGTAATAGAAACCATGGCAGCACTCTCAAACCCTTGTGGGTTAGACAGTGTAACCCCACCTAACTTAATGCCTAAACTAGGGAAAAAAGTCCAAGACAGATCACTATTAATCGCTAGGTCACGGCCGGTCTTCTCTTTAACAACCTCTACGATTTGCGGTTTAAAATTATTGGGGTCAAAAATCAAGGTAATATACAGCACTAACGCTGCTATTAGGCCTAACATTGCTACAAAAAACCATTTTAATAATTTCATGACAGATTCCATCTGAATAACAAAAGCGAATACTATAAATTTAGCACGGATAAATCTAAAGCTTGATTAGATATTGCGATACCGTTTAGATCAGCATACACATATGAGTGGGGTGATATAATGACGCCGTATATTTCAACCGCAACATTAAGTTCGCCTTGCCCTTTTTTGACCGTTTTAATCGGGTTTACACCAATTGCCTGTATACCTATTTTCATGGTTTTTAAGGCTGATACGTCTCTTACACAACCAAAAACCACAACTCCTTGCCAACCATTAACTTCAGCATTTTTGGCAATCATATCGCCAAGCAGTGCACAATCAGTCACTCCTTGTCCGTCAACAACGAGTACTTTCCCTTTGCCATTTTTCGACAGTTCTTCTTTAACTAGAGAGTTATCTTTAAAACACTTAACTGTTACCACTTCTCCCCAAAAACAATCTTCGCGCCCAAACGATTTAAACATCGGGGGTAGCAACGATAAACGCTCTGGGTATAAGTCGAATAGATCTGGTAATAAATCAAGCATAAGCATCTCCTTGCTTTAACGACATATAATATATCAGCTAGATTGACAGGTCGCAGGCCTAAACCCAAGCAAATAGTTGGCTTTTTAGCCTAAAATACATGATTTTCCTTTTACAGTTCTAGATTACAAACTATAATCTGAATCAATATCTGTTTTTCAATGTTAATCTTCCTTACCTCGGACTCCTATGAAAGAAAATCTTGATTTAGAAAATGCCATCGCTGCATTAGACCAATACGGTTATGAAAAGAAAACCAGCAGCGATCTCGAGCAAGCTAGAAATAAGCCACAAATGATTAAATATATTGACTCTCTCGATTTTAATTTACGTCGCTTACTTATTTTACAAGAGGCTGTAAATGAACTTGTAGAGAACGAGAAAAGATTACTAGCACAACAAGAAAATATTCAAACTTATAAGACCAAAATTATCAATTTGTCTCGTCAGTTTAATATCTCATACGATGAAGTGTTACAAGTGATGAAACAGCAAGAAGAAAACGCAACAAATTAGAACTATAAATAACAGCTAACAGTCAAAATAAGTAAAATCTTGTTCCATTGAAACAGCCTACGGAAGGGCTATTCATTGTTTTAATTACAGGGTCCCCTAGAGTATAATCTGCTTAGAACATATTCCTCCACTATTAAACGTCATATCTCAAGTCATTTATGTTTAACGATTAAAATAAAATTGCCACTCTAATAGCAATAGCATTAAGTATTTGACCCGTTCAGAGCCCCTCAGTCTTTTCAATTCAAAGCGCATTGGTAAAGAAATAGTTGTTCCCTTTTAAACCAATGCATAGCAGAAGTGGAAAGTTAGAGGCGCACACTTAGTGCGGCTGAAGTAAAAAATGAGCAAAACGTTGAATGGTCAAACTTGTAATGCAATTGGTATAATATCCAGAGTGACCATTTAATGTGAAATTACACTCTTTCTTGCTTCGTAAAATATTTTATCGAATTTTTCTTCCACCAACTCGACTTCTGTACTCGAACTCCAAGTAACACAGCAATGAAAACGAAGTACAATATCGGTTCGATAATCTCGGATTTAACGGACCAGTAAAAATGGACAGGTACCAGTATTGCAATTAAATAAACAGCATTATGTAATTTCTGCCAACGTCGTCCCATCTTACGCATTACTTTTTTGAAAGAGGTTACTGCCAATGCACTCAACAGAACGTAAGCCGACGCTCCCACCAGGATGTAAGGACGCTTAACAACCTCTTCAAAAAACAGTGACCATGCAAATAGCAGATCCAAACTGAAAAATGCCAAAATATGTAGACTGGCATAAGCAAAAACATAAAGGCCAACAAGCCGCCTTGTTTGTAATAATAAACCTTGCTTCAGTTTCTTGGCTAAGGGCGAAATTAATAATGTCGCCACTAAGGCATTTAACGCACCAATGCCAGTAAAGTGAATAATATATTGCACAGGGTCGCCCCCTGCTTTGTCACTTAATACTAAAAGCACCAAGTAGACAATCGGCAGTAACCCTATGGTGTGCATTAGGAATTTAAGCCAAAACAGAGACTTTGAGGTTAATTTAAACGACTTACTTTTCATATTTTACCTAAAAGTTTCTTTTTAGATTTAAGCCCTGATAAAGGCCGGCTACTGAATCTTCATATCCATTAAAAGGAAGAGTGGGGATCCGTTTAGCTGAAAATAACCCGCCCTCTGCAATGCGTCTTTCGGAAGCTTGTGACCATCTAGGATGATCAACGGCTGGGTTTACATTGGCATAGAAACCATATTCACTCGGCGCCAACTCATTCCAAGAGGATTTAGGCTGCCCATCTGTTACCCGTATGCGCACAATCGACTTAATACTTTTAAAACCATATTTCCACGGCACCACTAGCCTAATAGGCGCGCCATTTTGCGGTGGTAACGTTTTGCCATATAAACCCACAGACATAAAGGTGAGATCCGTCATCGCTTCAGCAATAGTTAATCCCTCAACATATGGGTAATTTATGCCACCACCACTATAGCGATTCCTTTGTCCTGGCATTTGCTCTGGATCATAGAGCGTTTCAAAAGCCACATGGGTTGCGTTACTCTTCACCCCAGCTTTATTTAATAAGCTTGCTAGAGAAAAGCCCACCCATGGAATGACCATCGACCAAGCCTCAACGCATCTAAAGTTATAAATACGTTCCTCTAAAGGCAACATTTTTAGTATGTCGTCATAGTCAAGCGTGAGAGGCTTATCAACTTCACCTTCGATGACTAATTGCCAGGGATTAACTTTTAGTCCCTGTGAGTTTTCAACGGGGTCGGTTTTACTGGTGCCGAATTCGTAAAAGTTATTGTGTGAAATAACCTTGTTTTCAGGAGTTAGATCGCCATATAGCAGATGATCATACTCAGTGTGCTTTGAGTGGGGCAATGCAACCCTCGCAAAAGCTGCTTTTTCTTCATCACTGGAAAACAGATCAAATACACCTGCATTTGCCTGAGACGACAATAATGCTCCAGCACCAACAAACCCCATCTGCTTTAGAATACGTCGCCTGTCATGGTAAACCTCTTCTGGGGTCACATCGCAATCTTTAAACTTGTCCCATGCAGCTTTGCTAATTATTTTCATTGGCCGCCTACCTCTTCAATTTATTATTTTAGAAACCTAATTAGTCAGACCGCACAGTCACTAAAAAGATTTCATTCGAGCCTAACATTTACAACTCATTAACAGCTGATTACGTCTTCATCATTTACCATTAAGAAGACGTTGTTAAGCTTGCAGTGTTTAAGCCAGCATGCCACTCTACCCTTTCATTTACCATGTTAAGAGCCGTCTCACATGCCTTTAAATATCGCTTTTTCTACACCTGAAATCATTATCTTAGTCGCAATCGCATTTCTTTCTATCTTAGTAGGTGCTCTTTTTAATCAGCGAAAAACAAGGGTTAAATGGGAATACGTTCGTAAACAGTTATTAGATGACATTGAGCTAACAAAAAATGAATTAAACGGCGAGATTTTGGAACTGAAAGAATCGCTTCATCAAAAAGACGCGCAACTCGCCTTTTCACAAGAAAAACTTGAGCAACGCATCGAACTTCTTGGTAAAGCGCAAGCACAGGCAGAAAGAAGTGCTGAACTTGAACAAACATTAGCGGACAATCAACGCAAGCAGATGGAAACTCAACTTGCGCTTTCTAAATCAAATGCGATGCAACAAACCATTACTGCTCGCTACGATGCAGAGCAACAGGCATTAAATGACAAGATTGAATTATTAGAAAAAGCTGAAGTGCGTTTAAATAACCAATTCGAAAATCTAGCCACCAAAATTTTTGAAGCCCGAAGTGAACAATTGCAAAACCAAAACAACCAGCAACTAGACAGTGTTCTAGCCCCTTTCAAGCAGCAATTAGAGGGATTTAGAGCTCAAGTACAATCCTCATATGCCCACGAGCAGAGCCAACGAAGTGCACTAAAACATCAATTAGATTCATTAACAGAACTCAATCTAAAAATGAGTCAAGATGCAATAAACCTGACTAAGGCGTTAAAAGGAGATAACAAGCAGCAGGGTAACTGGGGTGAGGTTATTTTGGAACGAGTGTTACAGGAAAGTGGCCTTCGTGAAGGACACGAATATGACACCCAAACCGATTTAAAAAATGATGATGGTAAACGCTTCAAACCTGATGTTGTGGTACACCTTCCAGAAAATAAAGATGTTGTTATCGATGCAAAAATGTCTCTAGTTGCCTATGAACGATACTTTAATAGCGATGATGAAGAAGTACGTTCTCAAGCAATTAAGGAGCATATCGTATCAGTTAGAGCTCATATTAAAGGCTTAAGCAACAAAGATTATCAAAAGCTTCATGGTTTAACGAGCTTGGATTACGTATTGATGTTTATCCCGCTAGAACCTGCATTCTTACTCGCTTTAGAGCATGATCCGAGTCTAGTTAATTTTGCACTTGAAAGTAACATCATGCTAGTCAGTCCAACCAACTTACTTGTAGCGCTCAGGACAATTAATAATATTTGGCGTTACGAGTACCAAAATCAAAATGCACAGTTGATTGCTAAACAAGCTGGGAAAATATACGACAAGCTTTGCGGTTATCTAGAAGACATGGAAAAAATAGGTCGTGCTATCGAGTCTGCAGACAAGAATTATCAAAACGCGATGAATAAATTGGCATCAGGAAAAGGCAACGTGATCCGCCAAGCACATCAGATGCAGCAGTTGGGAGTAGAAACCAGTAAAAAAGTTGACTCCCAGTTACTGGATAAAGCGCTAAGCTTATCTGAAGGTGAAATCATCTCGCAATAATATAGTCAACAAAACTCGCAATAGGGACATTGATAGAGGACATTCATAGATGCACAAGCAGTTAAGCGGCATTTTATTCGCATTAGCGACATTAATATCGTACCCGATAGTAGCTCAGACTTTGACGTCTGAGCAGCAGTTATACCTCGACGCAAAAAAATCGCTTGATAAGCAAAACCTCAATACATATTTGAAACAGCGTGAACAGCTCGGTGATTATCCATTGGCTATATATTTGGATTTTCATCAAAATATCGGTTCAATATTACAGTTACCAGGCAACCAAGCAGCTAAAGCCTTTTTGCAATTCCAAGGCAGCCCACTTTATAACACTGCACGTTCGCGATATTTAAACCGTAGCGGGCAACAGAAACGTTGGGATGATTTTTTAGCCGTTAGTCCAAAACAACCTAACAATATTATATTACAATGCTATTTCCTCAGAGCGCAGTTACAAAAAGGAGATAAACAACTTGCTTACAAGGGAGCTGGTGACTTGTGGCTTTATGGACGCTCTCGTCCCAAAGAGTGTGACCCACTTTTTAATGAGTGGAAAAAGGCAGGCTTTCAAACCCAAGAGTTGATTTGGTCAAGAATGCTACTCAGCTTTGAGCAAGGACAATACGGTCTACTAACTTATCTCTCTAGAAAGGTCACCCGTAACAAACAAGCAGCTGAACGTCTTGTATCTGTTTATAAAGACCCGCGCCAGCTACGCAACACATCCAAATACAGCGGTAAAGCAAAGATAAATGCCACTATCGTCGACATAGGTTTACGACGATTAGCGAAAAAAGATCTTAAGCAAGCAGTGAAACTGTATGCTAAATACCAAAAAGCCGATCGCTTTAGCGATTATAAGGGGCGGTTACTTAGCCGTTACCTAGTACGCAGAGCCCTCATTTACCAAGTTGAAGAGTTAAAAAGCTTTGCCGACACTATGCTTCCCTTACTAGACAGTGATGATTTAATTGAGATGCGATTGCGCTGGGCGCTAAGAACCAATGAACAAAAGCAGTTTAGATATTTTATTACGCTGCTTACAAAAGAGAAGCAAAATACCGCTCGTTGGACTTATTGGCGTGCAACCATATTACAACAGAGTGAAGATAAGCTCGATCAGCAAGCCGCTTTGGTGTTATTTACGGACTTAAGTAAACAGCGTAATTTCTACGGATTTAAAGCTGCAAATGTAATTAATGGTGTCTATAACGTGCAACACCAACCCACACAGAGCACTACTGAGCGTCAAAGTAAGCTTGCCAGTGATAAAGGCCTAGCGCGAGTGACAGAGCTATTGGCTATCGACAAGCAATCTGATGCCCGCGCTGAATGGGTAATGCTACTAGCTAGGCACAATAAAGAGATGCAAAGGGATTATGGCGTATACGCCGTAACGCATAAATGGCATAGCTTAGGTGTTCAAGCTAGCATTCAAGCTAAGCTTTGGAATGATATGGATATGCGCTTTCCATATGCGGCGCAAACTTCATTTACTAACGCGAGTGAAAAATACAAGGTTGATATTGATGAAATTAGGGCTATTGCAAGGCGCGAAAGTGCCTATTTCCCCAATGCGACATCTGGAGTGGGCGCTAGAGGATATATGCAACTAATGCCAGCCACCGCAAAGCAAACAGCTAAAAAGACCAAACTCAATTATCGTGGTACACGCAGTCTCTATAATGAAAAACTCAATATCGCGTTAGGCAGTGCCTACTATTCAAGTTTACTCGAGCAGTTTGATAACAACCGAGTATTGGCAACGGCCTCCTATAACGCAGGTCCCCATAGAGTAAAATCTTGGCTAAAGAAGAGTGATGCGAAGCTCAATGTAATGAGTTTTATTGAGTCAATCCCTTACACAGAAACTCGAGAATATGTGCAAGCGGTTCTCAGTTACCGAGTTATTTATCAAATAAAACAACAAAAACAACCTGAGTTGATGTCTAAGGAAGAGCTCATTTTTCAATATTAAACTATTCAATACTAGGGGCTGTTGATCTTTCACGGTTTTTTTTGCCGCAGTTTATTGGCTATTTTGACAAGGCGGAGGCTATGCCGTTTAGTTATTCTCCACAAATAGTCTACAACACAGTAAAAATAGCCAAGAAACGCTGCCCTTTGGATTCGACTCAATGCTTCTATTC